>DASYZY010000196.1:0-8599 GCA_035945735.1 Thermoplasmata archaeon | reverse complement strand
ACCTCGAGGATCGAGGCCCGGAAGCTCGGACCGATCGAGGGCCGGCTCGCCCAGCTCGCAGCGATCCGGGAACCCTCCGCCGTGCCGAGCGCGCTGGCCGCACTCCACCGCTCGGGCGTGCCCGGCCTATTCATCGCCGGGGTCGCCGCCGATCGGCGCAACAGCTCGGTCTACGCGCTCTACCTCTACCAGGGCGGGCTCTCTCTGCCCGACCGGGACTACTACCTCAAGGAGAACTTCGCCGAGATCCGGGAGAAGTACCGCGCGCACCTGGCTGCCTCCTTCACTCTCCTTGGTGAAGCCCCGGCGCTGGCGCAGACCTCGGCCGAGGCGGTCTTCGCCCTTGAGCGGGAGCTCGCCGAAGCCGGCCGACCGAGGGCCGACCTACGTGAGGCCGAGAAGAACTACCACCGGTTCACCCCGACCGAACTGGCCGCCCGCTACCCGCACTCGCTCTGGCCGGAGTACCTGGCGGCCCGGGGGGCCGGATCGGTCGCGTACGTCGTCGTCGGCCAGCCCGAGTTCTTTGATGCGCTCGAGGCGCTGCTGCGGCGAAAGCCGCTCGCCGAGCTCACCACGTACCTCCGGTGGCAGCTGTTCCGCCACCGCGCCGCGTTCCTCCACGCGGCGGCGGAGGAGGCCGACTTCGCCTTCTTCCACCGCGTGCTCCTCGGCCAGCAGGAACCGGAGCCACGCTGGAAGCGCGCCGCCCGCCTGATCGACGGCGAGATCGGCGAGGCGCTGGGCCGGCTCTACGTCGAGCGGCACTTCCCGCCGGAAGCTCGGCGCAGAATGCTCGAGCTCGTCGAGGATCTCCGCACTGTGTTCACGGCCCGGCTCGGCGAGCTCGAGTGGATGACGCCCGAGACCCGCGCCCGGGCGCTCGCCAAGTTCGAGCGGTTCACCACGAAGATCGGCCACCCGGAGCAGTACCGTGATTACACGTCGGTCCGGATCGACCGGGAGGATCTGCTCGGCAACATCGCCCGCGCCGAGGAGTTCGACAGCGACCGGCAGTTCTCGCGCATCGGCGGTCCCGTCGATCGCAGCGAGTGGGGGATGACGCCGCCGATGGTCAATGCGTACTTCAACCCAAGCCAGAACGAGATCGTCTTCCCCGCCGGCATCCTGCAGCCCCCGTTCTTCGACCTCACGGCCGACGACGCGGTGAACTACGGCGCGATCGGCACCGTGATCGGCCACGAGATCACCCACGGCTACGACGACCAGGGCCGGAAGTACGACGCCGAGGGCAATCTGAACGACTGGTGGAGCGCGGCCGACGCCAAAGAGTTCGACTCCCGGGCGCACCGCGTCGAGCTCGAATACAACGGCTACGCGCCGCTGCCGGGCGAGTTCGTGAACGGCCGCCTGACGCTCGGCGAGAACATCGCCGACCTGGGTGGGCTGCGCCTCGCGTACCGGGCCCTGCAGCGCCGGCTGTCCCTCGACCCGGCCCGGCGCAGAACGATCGACGGCTTCTCGCCCGAGCAGCGGTTCTTCCTCGCCTACGCCCAGATCTGGCGCTCGACCTGCCGCGACGAGGAGGCGCGACGCCGATTGGCCATCGACCCGCACTCGCCGCCGGCCTTCCGAGTGCTGGGCGCGGTGCTCAACATGAGCGAGTTCCCCCAGGCCTTCTCGATCCCCGAGGGGCAGCCGATGTTTCGACCGCCGACCGACCGGATCACGATCTGGTAAGCCCCCTCGGCGGCCCCTCTCCCCCGAGCCGGCCCCCACCGCTCCAGTGGAAATGGGGGGGTGTGTCAGCCGTTCGTCTGCCTACCGGCTCCGACGGTAGGAGCAGGAGGACCCCCGCACTTCGACTCGAGCATGCCTCTTTATGTATGACGTGCGTCTGACAAACTGGCAGGTCGGGCCCCCATGCCGACGGAACCTCCCGTGGTCCTCGCAGGCTTGGGGTACGCGGAGTATCCGGATACGGATCCCACCTTCCCGATCGCGTTCGCTCCCGTCGAGCTCTGGCTGAACCTTCGGGTGCCCGAGGCCCGGTCGTACGAAGGGGGTTCCCCCGAGTGAACCGCGTCGGCCGACCGCTCCCGATCGAAGCGCCCGCCCCGGCCCCGCTCGCTCATGAGCGGTTCATGCTCGGAACCGCGACCCCGCGGGGGATCGGGGTTCGTCCCCACCTAAGCCCCTCGGCCGCGGCCGCCTTCGCCACGTACGTGGACTCCGCCCGCGCCCGCGCGGCGGTCGAAGGCCGGACGCTGGTCTACACCGTCCGCTGGACCTGATCGCCCCCGGTCGTGTGCCCGGGCGCTAGTGCTTGGGCTCGTCGACGTCGTCCATCGGACCGCTCGCGGGCAGCCCCCCCGCCTCCCGCGCCTCCTGGATGGCGAGCTTCGTCAGCGCGTCGGCGCGCGCGTTCTCGGCGCGGGGCACCCATCGGAACTGGACGTCGGCGAACTCCTTGACCAAGGCGACGAGCCGCTCCCGGTAGGCGCGCAGGTGCTCGGCGTGCACCTCGTACTCCCCGGTCGCCTGCCGAAGAACGAGCTGGCTGTCGCCGACCAGGAGCACCGTGCCTCGAAACCCGCGCGCGCGGAGCCACTCCAGCGCCCGGATGGCGCCCGTGTACTCCGCCACGTTGTTGGTGGCGTGGGGCGCCCCCGGACGCACCGCGAGCCCCCGCTCCTCATGCGGCGCCGTCCCCCCGCCCTCCACCGTGAACCCGTACGTCGCGATCCCGCCCCCGCGCGGCGGATCGCACGCCCCGTCGAAGTGCACGAGGGCCAGCGAGCCGAAATCGGCGGTCCCCCGAGGGATCCGCTCGTCGCCCGCGCTCACGATCTCCCCCCACGGGCCCGGAGTTATGAAGCGGGGCCACGGGTCGAGCCGCGGCCGTGGGACCAGCCCGCGGGGTGCGCGAGCCCACGGCGGGCATCGGCCGAATGCGCCGGACCGCTACGAGCTTGCCGCGTCGGGCCACATCTTGCGCGCGCGGCGCTTGCCGAGGACATTGCCGATGATCCCGAACAGGACGCCGAAGGCCACGGCGACGAGGACGACGTAGAGGATCCCCCCCTCGAGCGCGCTTAGGCTGAGCAGGCCCAGCTGCTGGAGGAGGAAGACGAGCGCGAGGCCGAAGATCACCCCGGAGAGAGCGCCGGAGCTGGTGGCGCTCATGCCGAGGCGCTCCCCCCCTCACCGGCCCCGGGCGCCGAAGGGGTCGAACCCTTCGGGCCGGCCGTCGACTCCTCCGACGACTGGAACTCCTTCGGAGGCGGCCGAGCGGCGCCCCCCTTGGGGGGCGTCGGCTTGACCGTGAGCAAGGCGTAGACCTCGAAGAGCACGAGCAGGAGGAGGATGATGGGGAGCACCGCGCCGATGGTGTAGGGCGCGTGGATGTTGACGTAGAACCACTCCGACCAGATCGTCGTGCCGTTGCTCGAGAAGATCGAGGCCAGGCACTGGTAGGTGCCGGAGATCAGGTAGTTGAGACCCCCTGGGTCCCAGGTGAGGTTGGTCACGCCGGTGCTCGAGGTGAGCGCCGGCGAGTTCGTGAGCGCGCGCGCGATGAAGGGGAAGCCGAAGAGATAGGCCTGGAACTCCACCTCGCTCACGCCGCCGGGCGGACCCTGGGGCCCCGGGCCGGTCCAGTGGAACTGCATCGCGATCGGGGACGAGAGGCTGACGCCGAGCGCAGAGGCGGTCGTCGTCGAGTTGGTGACCCCCTTCCCGTTCCAGGTGAAGGAGTAGGAGATCCCGCCGGGGCTCCCGCTGGGCGGAGTACCGGAGGCCGGGACGGCGTGGCCCACGGCGGGGGAAGCCAAGGAGCCGGCCGTGAGCAGCAGCGGTACCACGAGCGCTAGCGCCGCGGCCATCGCCCGCGCACGGCCCCGAGTCGACCTCATGGCGTGCAGGGCTCCGCCACGACCGGTCCACCTCGTTCTCGCCGCTATACCCTTGGGACCGTGAGCAGCGCGGGCGGCCGAGGTGACCGGCATCGCCGGGGGCGCTGGCCGCCTCGGCAAGGGCGAGGCGTTATCCTGCGCCCTCGGTGGCTCGGGTCATGCCCAATCCGACGGTGAGCCTCAAGACCAACCACGGGACGATCCGCATTGAAGTCTTCGAGCAGCAGGCGCCGAAGACCGCCGGCAACTTCCTCACGCTCGTGCGCAAGGGGTTCTACAACGGCGTGATCTTCCACCGCGTCATCCCGAACTTCATGATCCAGGGCGGCGACCCGGACGGCACCGGCACGGGAGGTCCCGGCTACACGATCCCGAACGAGTTCGCCCCTGGCCTCAAGCACTCCGCGCCCGGCATTCTGTCGATGGCCAACGCCGGTCCCAACACGGGCGGCAGCCAGTTCTTCATCACCGTCGCTCCGACGCCGTGGCTCGACGGGAAGCACGCGATCTTCGGCAAGGTCATCGAGGGCCAGGCGATCGTCGAATCGATCTCGAAGCTGCCCCGCGACCGGCAGGACCGGCCGCGCGAGCCGGTCCGGATCGAGACGGCGAGCGTCGCCTAGCGGCGCGACGGGAAGTCCGCGCGCAGCCGCGCGGCGAGCCCCCGGTGGTCCTGCACCGTGACCAAGGCCGCGGTGACGACCATCAGGATCGGCACCACGAGCAGGGCCTCGATGACGTCCGCGTAGCCGAGCGTCAGGGAGCTGTGCGCGCCCGCCGGGATGATCAGCGAGGCGCTGGGGATGAGGAGGTAGAGGTAGGCGAACGCGGCCCCGCCCCGGGCGATCCCGACCGGGCCGAAGGCTCGCGTCGGTCGGAGGATGTACCGCGCCGTGGAGAAGGCGGTGAACAGCAGACCCCCGAAGCTCACGGTGAGCAGGCTCACGTTGGAGTGGATGCCGGCCGACGCGAGCTCACCGAGTAAGAAGGTCGGGACACCGACCAGCAGGACGAAGACGGGAACCACCCGGAGCAACCCGAGCGTAACGCGCCGAGGCACCGAGGGGAGCTCGGCCCCGGGCGGGTTGGGCCCGAAGCTCAAGGGACCGGCTCCGCCGGCAGGGGGACCGAGTAGCCGGGAGCGACGAACGTGGAGAGCAGCTGACCGCCGCTGGGCGAGCAGCCCGGCGGGAGGTAGAAGGTCTGATTCTCCACGGTGGACGAATGCGGCTGCGAGACGATCGGAAGCGTTCCCCGCGCGCAGACCGCGCCCGCCGAGCTCTCGAGCGCAGCCTCCAGCGCTCCGTCGAGGGCGAACTGCGCGTCGTCGGTGTAGGAGATCGTCACCGGCACCCCGAGCGTGCCGTTCGACTCGGGCTGGGGCGCGCCGACGATCGCATGGAACCCGTGGAACGGGGCGCCCCAGTTCACCGTCTCGTTCGCGACCAGCGCGAAGTCGACGAAGGTCGCGTACGTGCCGTTGAGGTAGTCGGTCTCGTTGAGGGTGACGTCCCGCGTGAGCAGGAAGCTCTGCGCGGACAGCTCGGGGAGGGAGACGCTGAACCGCAGCACCGCCTGGGCGGTTCCGCCCGACATCAGGTTGATCGGCTGCGACGCGGAGGTGAGCCATGGTGCGCTCGAGTTGGGGAGCGTCAGCGTCGAGCGGATCGTGAGTCCGGTGAACGGAAAGTAGCCCGGATTGCTCAGGTTCACCGTCGCCTGGATCACGACGGTCCCGTCGTCGAGCACCGAGAACTGGGCCGACCCTGCTCCGTGCGGAGACAGCGAGATCGCCGAGTAGGCCGCGGTCGCGAGGTAGCCGCCCAGCGCGATCAGGATGACCCAGGTGACGACCCGAAAGGTACGGATGAGCGGGAGCCACGACCCCGACTGCCGATCGCGTTTCATCGAGCCTCGGCCGGCGCCCGGTGTCGAGCCGCGAGGGCGGCCGACCGAGGCGTCGCGACCGCCGTACCACGCCGCGGCGTCCTAGATTATCCTGCCCTTCGATCCGAGGCCCCCCGGCCGACGGAGTCCTGCGCCGCCGGCGCCCGATCGGCGAGGGAGCGAGGTCGGCGGCTCGACGGATAGATTAGTTTAACTTATATAGAAGTGCTAGATTACATTTGTACTCACTGAGGTGACCCCATGGCAGATCTGGCAAACCGAACCCCGAGCGCGCCGAGCGCAGCGACGACCGAGACTGACCCGTTCTGGGCCGACGTGGACCGGAGCTTCCGCCGGCTCTACCGCGACTTCTTCGGACCCGCCACCGGCGTCTCCACCGCACCGGAGGGATGGCGAGCCCCGGCCGCGATCGACATAGCCGACCAGGGCCAGAGCTACGAACTGACCGTGGATCTTCCCGGGGTCTCCAAGGAGCAGGTCGACATTCGCGTGACCGGCGAGCTGGTGCAGATCCGAGCGGATCGCGCCGCGGAGACGCGGAAGAAGGGCGACGGCTATCTCCGGGTCGAGCGTTCCTGGGCCGGCTTCGAGCGGAGCGTGGAGCTTCCCGAGGCGGTCAAGGCCGACGCGGTGAGCGCCTCGCTGGCCAACGGGGTCCTGACCATCTCGGTCCCGAAGGCAAACCCTGTCGTCGAGCGAAAGGTGCCGGTCCAGTAGGGCCGCTCCCTCGACGCGAACCCCTTCCCCCCCCGCCGCCCGGGGCCGGCGCGAGCCGCGCCCCGGGCCGCTCCCTCGACCGTTCTCCTGGCTAGTTCTGGTCCCGGAAGTTGACCGAGCCGTTCGTTCCGTTTCCCGTGAGATGGCCCGTCGAGCCGGCGGTCCCCGTCGAGCCCGCGGTCCCTGCCGTTCCGTTCGCGGCCTGGTTCTTGTCGGCGCCGTTGTAGCCCCCATATCCGATCGAGCCGGCACCGCCGGCGCTGCCCCCGTTCCCTCCGAGGCCGGGACAGCTGGTACCGCTCCCGCTCACGCAGGTGTTAGCGCCGCCTTTTCCACCGGTGACCTTGTCCGAAAGGAAGGAGTCGCCCGTCTCGGTGGAAACGGCCGTCGTGTTGAAGATCGCTCCGCCGTAGCCGCCGCCCCCGTTGCCGCCACGGCCGTTGCTGCCGCCGTTGCCGCCGGTGCCCCCGTTGGCCCCGTTGGCCGCGTTGCCGCCGTGGCCTCCGGCCCCGACCGTGCCGCCGCTGCCACCGTAGCCCCCGTAGCCTCCGTTGCCGCCGTATCCCCCGGAGCCTCCGGTGCCGCCATAGCCGCCGAATCCGCCGACGCCACCGACCCCGCCCGCGGCGGTGTCGGAGGAGAAGGCGTTGTTGACGATCGACAGAGTACCGGAGCTGAAGATCCCGCCTCCCTCGCCGGTACCTCCGACGCCGCCGGGGCCGCCCGATCCGCCGTTGGCGCCCGTGTGGCCGGCGACGCCATTCGCACCGTTCCCACCGGCCGCGCCGGCCTGCCCCGTCCCGAGCGTGTTGCCAGCTCCGCCGTAGCCGCCACTGCCGCCACTGCCGCCATTGCTACCGCTCCCGCCGGAGCCTCCGTAGCCCCCGGTTCCGCCGTTCTGGCCGTGGCCGCCGGTGGCGGTGTCGTGTTGGACGTAGTTCGAGTTGAGGGTCGCCGTACCCGAGTTGAAGAGCCCTCCACCTTGGGCCCCGCCGCCGGCTCCGCCGGTGCCACCGAGGCCGCCGGTCCCGCCGCTGCCCGGCGATGCCCCCGCGGCACCGTTCAGGCCGCCCGTCGCGGTGCCTCCATTCTCCGCCGTGCTGGCGGACGTGCTGCCGCCGCCGCCTCCGCTCCCTCCGGCTCCCCCGCTTCCGCCCGTACCGGCGACCCCGCCCGTGGGGCCGCTCCCGCCCGAGCCGCCGTACCCGCCGTTGCCGCCGGTCGCGGTGTCGGTCGAGAGGCTTCCGTTATCGAACGTGAGCGCGCCCGGAGTGGCGTTGTTGTAGATTCCACCACCTGCCGCGAAGCCCCCTACACCGCCCACACCACCGACACCGGCGCTGCCGGGCGACCCGACCACACCACCGGTTTGGCCGGCACCCGGTGACCCGGCGTTGCCCCCCGGACCGCCCGAGGAGCTTCCCCCGCCGGCGCCCGAGCCTCCGTTGCCCGCGCTGCCGCCGCGGTCGCCCGTGCCGGACTGTCCGGCGGTGCCGCCATTGCCCCCGGTACTGCCGGAGCCTCCGGTTCCGCCGGTCGCCACCGAGGTCTCCACGGTGGTCCCGTTGGAGTTTACGGTTTGAAGATTGAAGAGGACCGCGCCTTCGGCCACGCCGCCCGGACCACCGGCGCCGCCGGTACCGCCGCTGCCTCCGCTGCCGCTCGCGGCGCCCGCAATGGACGCCCCTGCCGTTCCCCCGGAAGCGCCGGCGCCTCCGCCGGAGGGAGTGCCGCCTCCGCCCGCATAGCCTCCGTAGACGCTGCCGCCCCCGCCACCACCGGAGCCGCCGCCCCCGGCCGAGGAGCCCGAGCCGCCCGTGCCGCCATTGGCGCGACTCGATTCGAAGAGCACGCCATGGAGCGTGAGTGTTCCGGCGTTGTAGATCGAGCCCCCCAAGGCTGCGCCACCGTTGCCGCCGGTGCCGCCGTTTCCGCCCTTGCCGCCGTTGCCCCCGGCGGCGTTAGTCCCTGCGGAGCCCCCGGCCCCGCCAGCGCCGGTCGAACCGCCGCCTCCCGAGCCGCCGTACCCGCCGGAACCGCCGGTGCCCCCTGTGCCGCCGTAACCGCCGTAACTGCCGCCGCCGCCCGCGCCGCCGTAG
>DASYZY010000195.1:0-2037 GCA_035945735.1 Thermoplasmata archaeon | reverse complement strand
GCCTCTCGGCCGATTGCCATGACCGGCGCCCGCGCGAAGTTGATCCGCACCCTCGACGCGCTCGAGCGGCTGCCCGATCCCGACCCAGGCTCCGAGCAGGTGGCGACTCCGGCGGAGCTCGCCGTCGAACTTCTGGCCGACGCGGCGGCCCGGGACGACCTCGCCGGCCGGTCGGTCCTCGACCTCGGCAGCGGAGGGGGGACCCTCGCGATCGCGGCGGCGCAGCTCGGCGCCGCCCACGTCCTCGGCATCGAGCGCGACCCCCGCGCGGTGGAGCTCGCCCGGAAGAACGCGGCGGCCGTGGCCGTCGACGTCGAGTTCCGATGCGCGGACGTCGGCCAGATCGACGAGCGGTTCGACACCGTCGTCATGAACCCTCCCTTCGGCGCCCAGCGCAAGGGCGCCGACCGGCCCTTCTGGATCGCGGCCCTGCGCTGCGCCCGGCGCCGGATCTATGGCTTCGCCCTCACCGAGTCCCGAACCTTTATAGCCCGCTTTCTGGTCGACTCCGGCGGAGAGATCGAAGCGACCCGGCCGGTGCGCTGGCGGTTCCCCGCGACCTTCGCGTTCCATACGCGACGGCAGGTGGAGCTCGCCGTCGACCTGTGGGTGCTGCGACCGGCCCACGATGAGCGAAAGCCCACAGAATCGGTTCGTGATGCCCGGGGAGCTGCTCGGCACCGCCGAGGAGTTCGTGCCCGGCCCAGGCACGTACGAGGATAGCGGCCGCGTCTACGCCGCGCTGCTCGGCCGCGCGAAGGTGGATTCCGCCGCCCGGGCGGTCACCGTCCAGGCGATCCACGGCATCCCCCGCATCGCCGACGGCGAGCTCGTCTACGCCCGCATCGACGAGCTGAAGAGCCAGATGGCGATCTGCACGATCCTCGCCTCCGCCGAGACCCGGCGCTCGGCCCCGGGCGTGCCCGAGGGCACCGTCCACATCTCGAAGGCGAAAGACGGCTACACCGATTCGCTCGCCGACGAGTTCGCCCCCGGCGACATCCTGCTCGCGAAGGTGATCCAGGGGCACCCGTCGATCAAGCTCACCACCGCCGCCCCCGAGCTCGGGGTCGTTGCCGCCCGGTGCCAGACCTGCCACGGCATGCTGAGCGCGGGCGCCAAGGGGATGCTGCTGTGCCGGCGCTGCGGTGCCCAGGAGCGGCGCAAGCAGAGCCGCAGCTACGGCGTGCTCCGCCCGGCCGACTCGGCGCATGGATCCCCTCCGCACTAACGAGGCGGAGCTCGCCCGCCTCGTGCGGGCGCACAACCGCTGGCGGGGCTCCCAGGTCTTCAATCTCCTCGCGAGCGAGAACGCCGTCTCGCCCACGGCCCGGAAGTACCTCTCGAGCGATCTCGCCGGTCGCTACACCCTGCCGCTGGAGACCGACTTTCACGGCGAGGCGATCGACAACAGTTACGCCGGCACGCGCTACACCGATGCGATCGAGGCGCTGGCCGACCGCTCGGCCGAACGGCTGTTTCGGGCCAAGCACGCCACCACCCGACCGCTCTCGGGCCACATCGCCGCGATGGCGACGCTCGCCCCGCTGCTGAAGCCCGGCTCGAATATCCTCGCGATCCCGCCCGAGGTGGGCGGCTACGACGGGTACGCCCCCGGCTTCCTGCCCGCCGTGCTGGGCTACACCGTCCGTCCGCTCCCGGCCGGTCCCGCGAGCCAGCCCCTCGACGCCGGGCCCGTCGTCGAAGAGATCCGACGCGAGAAACCGGCGGCCGTTCTCCTCGGCCAGAGCTTCTTCCTCTTCCCGTACCCGCTCGCCGAGATCGCCGAGGAGGCGCACGCCCACGGAGCGCTCGTCCTCTACGACGCCTCCCACGTCCTCGGCCTGATCGCCGGCGGGGAGTTCCAGGACCCGCTGCGCAAGGGCGCCGACGTCGTCTTCGGCAGCACCCACAAGTCCTTCCCCGGTCCCCAGGGCGGGCTGCTCTACACGGACCGGGACGACCTGTTCCGGGAGATCGCGCCGGCCCTCGTCTGGCGCATCTTCGACAACGCCCACTGGCACCGGATCGCCGCGC
>DASYZY010000194.1:0-5559 GCA_035945735.1 Thermoplasmata archaeon | reverse complement strand
CCGGGAGTTGCGGCGGCGTGGACCGGCTCCGGTTTCGGGCGATCATGGCCCTCGGCGTCGTCGCCGTTGTGGCGCTGGCTGGGGTGGGCTGGCTCGTTTGGTCGAGAGCTCCGGGCACTCCTGGGTCCGCGACGCTGGGGGCAGGCGACTTCACGGTCCAGAATGCTACCTACCTCCTTGGCCCGACCTTCACCCATGGCGCTCCGCAGGCCTTCGGGTTCAACGCCACCGACGCCCTCGTCACGGGAGTGGTGGGTAACCCCGGTCCGCTCACCGTGCCGTACGCCCTCCTCGGCGCCTTTGGGCTCGGAGCGGCGGGCTCGGCAGCGGTCAATCGCTCGAGCGAGGTCGCCACCCTCTTTCACGGCGGCGACACGCTGGGCGTTGCGTGGAACGGAAGCTCGTGGCTGCTCACGGGCGAGGCGGCATGGGGCACCGACGCGGGCGGGGCCGCCGCCGCCCTGACCGGGGGCCGCTGGACGAACCTAACTCCCCTGTTGGGGCCCTACTTCGGGAGCCGGAACGGGGGGACCTGGTTCGATGCTTGGAACGGGAGCTCCTGGCTGCTGGGCGGTTCCGATCAGGACGGAGCCGCCCTCGTTGCCCTCCGGGGGAACAGCGTGACGAATCTCACGGCGTTGTTGCCGAACAACGGCCCGGCGCTGTGGATCCAGTTTCTCGCGTGGAATGGGAGCGCGTGGCTGATCGGAGGACAGGGCATCTTCGGGGCGCTGCGCGGTACGCAGTACACCAACCTCCTCCTGGGCTCGCCCGCGCTCGGTTCGGGGATGTTCGCGGCGGGTTGGAGCGGGCAACGGTGGCTTGTCGGAGGCGGAAGCCCGGGATGGCTCGAGTACTTGGACGGCACGACCTTGACTCCGGCCCCGACGCTCCCTTCGTCGGTCTCCAAGTGGGTGAGCACGATCGTCTGGGATGGCCGGGGATGGTTCATCGGTGGTGCCGGATCGACCCCGACGAGCTTCCGAACGGCTCAATTGCTGTACCTCGACCCGTCAAGCGATCGGTTGGTGAACCTGTCCGCCCAGCTCCCCTCCGCCTTTGAGGGCGGCCAGATCCAGTTCGCAGGTCCATCCCCACTGACCGGGCTCCCGGCCGTGCTGCTCCTAGGGCAGGGGGGCGTTGGCGCGACGACCCCGTACGGCTCCGCGAGCCACGGCGCAGCGGCGCTGATCTTCCGGATCTAGCCCCCGATAGGGCGGTCGGGGGCGCGCAGAAAGTGACGGCGGCAACCTGCGCCGTCGCCCGGAGGGCTCCGGTCAGCTCGCCCATTCACTCATCACGTATCAGCCGGTTCTAGGTGTCATCATCCCGGAGCTGGGTAGGAGCTCTCGCTCCGCTGCCCTGAGGGCGACTAGCCAGGTGCGGTTCGGGGAGGTGCTACTCCTGGGCCGAGCCCCTCGGTTTCGGAATGACCTTGGGCTGCTCGGCGAGCGTCGGCATGCCGGTGCGCCCTGGGACGATCTCGCAGTCCTTCCAGTTGATCCCGACCGTCACGGCCGGAAACGCCACCTTGAGCGTGTAGTTCGCGATCTTGCCCACGACGAGGCCCGTCGAGCCTTCGACCAGGTTGGGGTTCATCACCGAGAGGTCCTTGGTCAGGACCACCCGAGTCTGCCCGAACACGATGCGGGAGAGCTCCTCTCGCTCCTTCACTGGGGCACGAGTACCGTTAGCGGGCATAACTCCTCGCGCGGTCGAGGAAGCGGTCGGCCGCGCGTTCGAGGTCGCGACGGATAACTCGCGTAGGGGGCTCAGCCGGAGCGCCCTCCGGCGGCCGCGCTCCCGCGGACGCTCGTCGAGACGGGGCTACAAAGTTTGATAACACGACCCCCGGTAGGTCGCCGGGCTACGGGCCGCATGGTGGATTCTCCGCACATATCGGGCGGAACGCGGAAGATCGTTCACCTGCGCATCGACCCGAACGACGAGACGATGACATTGGCCGACGTTCTGGCCAAGATTCCCGAGCTCCAGCGCAAGCACCCGGACCGCGAGGTCTTCTGGGACGGGGACGAATACGCCATATGTTCGCTCCCGAAGCGAGTGCGTGCGGCCACGGCCCCCCACTAGACGGGTCGCGCCTCTCGGTCGGCCGCTCCTCGTCCTGAACCTCAAGGGCTACCCCAGCGCCATCGGGGCGCGGGCCGATCGACTGACGGGGCTGCTCGAGAAGGCGAGCCGGGCCGCCGGAGTGGCGGCCGCCGTCGTTCCGTCGCTCCCAGATCTTGGTCGACTCGCCGCGTCGTCCCGGCTTCCCGTCCTATCTCCTCATGCCGATGGTTGCGCCGCCGGAGCGTGCACCGGTTGGGTGGTCCCGGAGGCGATCGCGGCGGCCGGAGCTCGAGGGAGCCTGCTCAATCACTCGGAGCACCGCCTGCCGGCGCGCGAGGTCGCCGGGACGGTGGAGCGTCTGCATGCGAGGGGATTGTGCGCGGTCGTCTGCGCTCGGGACTCGGCGGAGGTCGCACGCTTCGGACGAAGCCGGCCCGAGTACGTCGCGGTCGAGCCCCCCGAGCTGATCGGCGGGAAGGTCTCCGTCTCCTCTGCCCGCCCGGAGCTCATCGCCGATTCCGCTCGCTCGCTGGCTCGGGTCCACCCCCGAGGGACGCTCCTGTGCGGGGCCGGCGTCCACAACCGACAGGACGTTCGAGTCGCGCTGCGCTTGGGCGCCTCCGGGATCCTGGTCTCGAGCGCCATCGCCCGCGCTCCGCGGCCGGCGCGCGCGATCGCCGAGCTTCTCACCGGATTCTGAGCAATCTCGCACCGTGGGGCGCCGGGGGCCGCCTAGGACAGTCGGTATTCTCGCCGTCGCGAGTCGACGAGCGAGACACCTTCGCGCACGAGGCCCTGGTGCCGTAGCTCCATGAGCGCGCTCTGGACGGTGCGGCGGGGCAGTCGCGACAGCCGCACGAGCTCGCTCTGGTCCAGGCCCCGGTAGGTCTCCAGGAGGAAGTACAGGAACTTCGTGGCCGGCGGGCCCCGCACCGGTCGCGAGCTGCGCAGCGCCCCGAAGGTGTCCCCGCGGAGCCCGAGCCGTTGGGAGGCGAGCGGCGCGACCGAGGAGAGGGCGACGTTGCCGAGGTTGGTCTCCTTGCCGAGCTCGACCAGGAGCGCGATCTGCTGGCTCTCCTGCGGCGCCTCGAAGATGAGCTCCTCCACCGGGTGGTCGGCCAGGATCGAGCGGACCCAGTCCCACTTGATGGCTCCCTCTCCATCGTAGATGCCGACGCCGCGGCCGCTCTCGCGGCTCTCGAGGATCACCTTGCGCGGCTTGAGCCGCCGGGCGTGGTCGATCCGGTCCAACGTCTCGCGGAGCGAGAGCTGGTTCTGCGGGTTCTTCTTCCCCACCTCGATCAGGAACTCGAGGCCCCGGCGGCTCACCTCGTGGGCGAGCCGCTCGATCTGGTTGGGCGCGAGGTCGATGATCCCGTCGGAGATCTCGATGAGGTCGAACTTGAGCTCGCGGGCCTCGTCCAGGAACGCGCCCACCCGGTCGCGGATGACGGCGTACTCGAGCAGCGTGCCGCCGGTCGAGACCTCGACGCCCATCTCCTGGTAGAACTTGATCCGCCGCCGGAGGGCCTCCTTGGCGAGCAGGAGCGGTAGCCCCCAGCCGATCTTGACAATGTCAATGTAGTCGGCGAGCTCCCCGAGCTCGTTGGTCGCGCCCGGCTGCAGCCGGTCCAAGGCGTGCGTGATGCCCACGGTCCGAGGGCGGACGAGGGCGGAGGGCTCCGCAGGAAAGAAGGCGGTACTTGCCTTTTTGAGCGCAGAAGCCGCCATTGGGAGCCCGGAGCAGGCACAATTTATGGAAAGAGGATGTATATCAAGAGAGGGGGCGCCGGCACGATTTTGGACGCGCAGGAACCGAGCCGGGGGCGTTTTCGTGCCGTGCTTCGCGGACTCGCCGACGCCCCGAGCGCGGGGGGCCGGTCGGTCGCTTCCGACGCGACCGGTCCTTCGATCCGGTCGGCCCGGCCGCCGGCTCCCGCCCTACTAGGGGGCGCCGAGTCGTCCGGCGAGGCAGGGATTAAGTAGGCCGCCCGAGCGTCCATCTCGGTGTAACGTGGGGCGCATTCTCGTCGTATTCTTCCTCCTCGCCATCGTGCTCGGCGTGGTTGGGGCGTTCTTCGCCGCCGACCAGGTCGTGCGGTACATCTGGCACTTCGTCGCCACGTACTACCCCGGCCACGCCATCACCGACCCGCCCGGGCAGCCCTCGCCGCTCGTGTGGGGCGGTCCGGTCTACCGCCTCATCGTACTGTTCTTCGGTCTCGCGGTACCCGGCGCGGTGCTCGTCCAGCTCACCGTCGACACCCTCCGCCGCCGTCCGCCGATCTGGCGCGACCCGCCCCCGATCGATCTTCGGAAGCAGCCGGTGGCGGCGGTGCTGACCGCCTACAACGACGAGCAGTCGATCGGGCTCGCGGTCGACGAGTTCAAGGCGCTGCCAGAGGTCGGGACGGTCATCGTCATCGACAACAACTGCAAGGACCGGACCGCGGCCGTCGCCCGCGAGCACGGGGCGATCGTCATCGAGGAGCACCAGCAGGGGTACGGGTATGCCTGCATGGCCGGGCTCCGCTACGCGCTCGAGCACACCCAGGCGCCGGCGATCGTGCTGGCTGAGGGGGACATGACCTTCTACGGCGAGGACATCCAGAAGCTGCTGCCCTACCTGCACGACTGCGACATGGTCGTGGGGACGCGAACCACTCGGGCGCTGACCCGGTCCGACTCGCAGATGGACTGGTTCCTCCTGTGGGGGAACCTGTTCCTCGCCTTCCTGATCCGGCTCCGGTTCTGGGACTGGCGTTTCCTGGGCCGCGCGCAGCTCACCGATGTGGGCTGCACCTTCCGCGCGATCCGCCGCGACGCGCTCCAGGGGATCATGAACGAGCTCGACGACGGGGGCAACTCCTTCTCGCCCCACATGATCATCGCCGCGCTCCGGCACCGGTACGCCGTCGTCGAAGCGCCGGTCAAGTTCCGCAAGCGCGTGGGGCTGTCCAAGGGCGCGGGCAGCAACCGCGTGCACGCGAGCGGGATCGGCCTGGGCATGATCGTCCAGATCGCCTTCACCTGAGCGCGCTCGCCAGGGCGCCGGATGGACCGGCAGCTCTAGTGCGGGGCCAATGGGTCGGTCAGCCGCCTTCGAAGTCCACGACCGGACCGACGGCCACGATCGACAGGAAGTACACCTGGAGCGAGAACGTCCCGCCGACGGTGCTGCCGAGCGTCGTCAGGCTCTGCAACGAGGAGACGTTGACGAGCAGGCTCGCGGTCTGGATGGAGGCGGGCCCGGCGCTCAACTGGGCGGAGGCGAGCACCTGGGCCGAGGCGGCGCGCACGAAGCTGTAGGTGTAGTGGTGCCCCGTGCTGCTGTTCAGGTACGTCGTCGGGACGACGGAAAACGGGATGCTCGTGACCTCGAACTTGACCAGCGGGCCCGACATCGAGCTCGTCAACTCGTACGTAAGAGTCACCTGATACTCGCCGGGCGGGATCCGAGGGATGCCCGGCCCGCTCCAGATCGGG
>DASYZY010000193.1:0-2241 GCA_035945735.1 Thermoplasmata archaeon | reverse complement strand
GTTCTGGGTGGTGAACAGCATCGCGCCGACGATCTCGAGCGGGAAGTACTCCAGTGGCGAGATCAGCCGCAGGAAGTAGAGGAAGACGAACGGCAGAAGCACCGGTGCGATCGCCGAGGCCGGGTTGCGACTGATCCACCTCCAGCCGATGAGCGCGAAGGCCGGCAGTACGCGCCCGGTGGAGGGCACTTCGATCGGCCCAGCCAGGTCGCTCACAGCCTCCCCTAGCGCTCCCGCGCCGTGCGGCGCGCCCAGTACACTGCGAAGGCGAACAAGCCCACACTCTCGGCGACCAGGAGTAGGGCGGCCGCGAGGAGCTCCGTCGAAGGGAGCGCGACGAGCCCCCCCTGCGCCGCCTCCACCAGGAGAACCGCAGAGCTCGTGGGGAGGGCAAGCGCGATCGGATGCCAGTAGCCGGGCAGGAAGGCGATCGGGTACAGGACCGGTGGCAGCACACCGAAGCCGTTCGTGAGAAGGGTCGAGTACGGCCAGATCGCGCGCATGTCCTTGAACAGCGAGCTGATCACGTAGCCCATCGAGCTCGTGAACAGCCAGACCAGGGCCACGACCGCGAGCATCACCGCGGCCGCGACGAGATGCAGCGGCGCCACGACCTCGATGATGGCGAGCAGGACCAGCACGGGGGGTGTGTAGGCGAGGAGCACTCCGATGGAGAGGCCCAGGAAGTAGCCTTCCGGCGTGAGCGAGGAGGCCTGGTACAGCTCGTTCAGCTTGTGATCGATCCGGATGAAGGCGGCCTCGTTCTGGATCCGGGCACCGAGCTGGAAGATCGAGAAGACGACCGCCCCGAGCAGCGCGTAGGGCAGCAGCGACGGCGCGAGGATCACGACGAAGACGAGCAGGACGCTTTGCACGATCATCGACGTGACGATGGCGAGGCCCTCGTGCAGCTGCACCCGCAGCTCGGTCGCCGCGAAGGCGAGGGTGCCCTGGGCGAACCGGCGCGCCACTACCCCTCGTCGTTGATCGACCGGCCGACGACGCGCATGAACGCCTCCTCGAGCGTCACCGGGCCGACGGTCGCCGCGAGCTTGGCCCGCGAGAGGAGCCCGAGTAGCTCCTGGACCCGCTCGGGCTCGGTGATCACGTGCAGCGCCTCGCCGTCCGGCACGAGCACCCCGAAGCTCTCGAGCTCGGGCCCCAGGGACGCTCCGCCCACGACGGAGACGCGGAGCGTGCCTCCGGCGCGACGCTTGAGCGACTCGCCCGAGCCTTCGACGAGCACCTTGCCGCGCTCGATGATGTACAGCCGCTGGGCGAGGTGTTCGGCCTCGTCGAGGTAGTGCGTGGTGAGGAGGATGGTGGATCCCCGCCGGGTGAGGCGGCGGAGCGACTCCCAGACCTCGCGCCGCGCGAACGGGTCCATTCCGATCGTCGGCTCGTCCAGGAACATGAGCGGGGCTTCCGTCGCGATGACCGTGGCCACCATCGTGCGCTGCCGCTGCCCACCGGAAAGGGTGATCGACAGCCGGTCGGCGACCTCGCCGAGCCCCATCTGATCGAGCGCCGACTGCGCGCGATCGGTGGCGCTCTCTCGGGCGAAGCCCCGCGCCCGAAGGTAGCTGTAGACCTGCTCGCGCGGGGTGAGGTGGAAGAAGGGCTTACCCTCCTGCGGCACGACGGCAAGCATCGGCCGGACCGCGTCCGGGTCGGCGATCGCGTCGACCCCGAAGACGCGGACCGTGCCCGAGCTCGGGATGAGGAGCGTCGAGGCGATCCGCAGGAAGGTGGTCTTCCCGGCGCCGTTACGGCCGAGCAGTGCGACGCGCTCGCCCCGCTGGATCCGCACGCTGACGCCCCGCAGCGCCTCGACCGGGGCCTCGCCCCGGACGGCGTACTGCTTGCGAAGATCGTCGGCGAGCAGCGCCTCCTCGGTCATGGACGCTGCCCGACGAGGGGGGCGCTATAAAGCCGTCAGCCGGTCGACACGATCGATTCGAGGCCCAGCTCGGGGCCCGCTCGGGGAGGAGAGGATCGGGACTTACCCGCAGCCGCAGCCGCCGCCCTTTTCGGAGGAATTGCCGCAGGACGTGCAGCCGCCCACCGCGCCGGCGGCGTCGGGCTCGGGAAGCGTCGGGTTGGTGACCTTGAAGCCGGACTCTTCGAGCGTCTCGACGTAGTCGACGATCGCCCCATCACAGAACTTCGCCGAGCCAGGGTCGACGATGAGGGAGAAGCCGTCGACCTTGAGCACGGTGTCGTCGGAGCGCGGCTTGGCGA
>DASYZY010000192.1:0-4412 GCA_035945735.1 Thermoplasmata archaeon | reverse complement strand
GCGCGCTGGGTATCCTGCGGCGCGAGCGGAGCTCCTTGTTGAGCGGGCTGTCCTTGAGTACCGTGCGGTGGAGATCGTACATGCGGTCCCAGAACCGATCCCAGTCGTGCGTCGTCCGGTACTCGGCGAGGATGGGCTCGGCATCCGGCGAGCCGGTGCCGAGCCGTCCGTACTCGGCGTTCGCCTGGAAGAACCGCTTGCCGGCCATCTTGCGCAGGAACGGCTCCGGGAAGAGCCCGTAGTAGCGATAGATGGGACGCGGGAGCACGACCAGCTGCTCCGGCAGGTCGGTCGCGACCCGGTCCTGGGCGACCCGGACCGAGGCCCGTTTCAGCATCCGCTTGAGCTCGCGGGGGCGCGAGAGGTCGCGCGGGGCCAGCCGGTAGCCCATCGTCCAGCCGTCGTACAGCGGATGGATGGTCGGCAAGTTCCGGGCGAAGCGCCATCTGACCTCGGCGGTGAACTCGATCGAGCCGAGGAGCTGGACGTAGGGAAGGCCGAACAGCTCCTTCGCCGGATACGCCTCCGGCAGCGCCCGGAGGGCGTCGACGTCCTCCTCGGGGAGGACCTCGTTGGCGTCCACCTGCCAGATGTAGCGACCGCGGGCGAGCGAGCGGGCGTGTTCGAGGGCGTGCCGGATCGCCGAGCCGTTGACGGAGACCTCCTCCCAGGGCGCCTGCGAGAGCCGTATCTTGGGCTCGGTGCGGGCGAGCTCCGTGAGCCGCTCGAAGGTCCCGTCGCGGGAATCGCCGTCGACGACGACGAACTCATCGGTTGCCGGGAGGGCGGCGCGCAGCGCCTCCAGGAACGGGTAGCCGAGGCGGATCCCGTCCCGGATCGCCATGAAGGCGGAGATGGCCGGCTCGCCCGCGGAAGGAGGCGCCCGACCGGTTCCCCCTCGCGCGGACGCCATCTCTCCGTCGGAGGGAGATGGAGGGGGAGGAAGAAAAGGAGGCGCTTCGGGAGGCACGCGGGTAGGCGCCCTGGTCGGGAGTTCCGGGTCCCCCAAACGGGTCGGACCCTTCGAACCCGAGTTCCAAGCTCGACAGGCTTAGATCCTAGACCGCTAGACTACCAGGGCACCGGGGGCGCTCGTACGCGGCCGCCCCTATGAGGGTTGCCCAGAGTTCGGCCGACGAGGGCGAACCTTCGAGCCCGTCCCAGTACCGACCGGGCTGAGCGGACCCCGGGTGCCGAGAAGAACACCCCCCGAGGATCGAGCACGGCTCGGGGTCCCCCTCCGCGGCCGGTGTGCGCCGACCGCGCGGCCGAGGGGATCGGCCGACACCCTGCCATCGCCAGTGAGCCGCGGAGCCTGGATCGCCAACTGATCGTCCCTCGGAGGCAGCGCCACGGGCCCGACCGCTTGCGCGCTAGCGAGGGACCCCGTGTGAGCCGGCGGGCGGCTCGGTGGCCCGCCGGGCCCCGGTCCCGCGAAGACCGGTCCGCGCTCCCCGTTCGCCAAGTTCGACGTCCGGTCACCGAGCGGGGCGAGCACCGGGCTGACGGAGATGGTGGTGCAGAACTGCGCCGGAAGCGGACAGTTGCTCCGGTATCCGACGACGACGCTGAAGCTGGTCACGGCCACTGTATCGGCGGCATCGGTCGCCGTGAAGGTCGCATTGTACGTCCCGGGTGAGCTGCCGTACAGATGGGTGCCGTTCGGCCCGGTCGTCCCAGACCCGTCCCCCCATGACCAGTACCCCTCGTACGAGGGCATCCCTCCGGTGGCGTTGCCCCACGCATCGATGCCCACGGTTCCGTTGAACTCCGGCTCGTAGAACGGTAGCACGTGCGCGGGGGCCTCGAGGGGAACCCCGAACGCGAAGACGTGCCCGGCGTGATCAGGCACTGTATCCCAGCTGGAGGTGTCGTTCACGGTAGCCCCGACGAAGATCCGTCCGTCGGCGATCGTCGGAGCCGCGATGATCGGGTACGCGAGGGCGTACCGGAACAGCGAGGCCCCGTCGGAGGAGTTGAAGACCTGGAGCCAGGACTGGTTCGTCCCGTAGTAATGGTCGCACCCTTGCCCGTCCGGGCCGTACGTATAGAGGTGCGATGCCGCCACGACCAGGCCGTTAGCGGCGGCGAGGCCGGCTTGCACGGTGCCCGGCGTGACCGCTTGCCAGCGGTAGGTGCCGTTGCCAGGATAGACCGCCCGCACGGAGCCGTTCACGTGCGCGCCCCGGACGGTAGTGAACGAGCTGCCCAGGTAGAGCGAAGCGCCGTCCCAGACACCGGGGGAGATCGCCTGCCCCGGTGGCTGGCAGCTCGTCGGGGCGGGGTAGCTGGTGGTCTGGTCGCTCCACACCGGCCCGCTCGAGAGCCGGGTCCCGTTGAAGGCGTAGGCGTAGCCGTCCTTGTTCGTGGCCACGACGTACTGCCCCCAGTGGTGCGCCGTGAATTCGGTCGCCCCGGCACCGAAGTCCACGTCGTTGGGCAGGCTCTGCCCGCTCTGGGGAACGACGTTCCATTCGCCCAGTTGGACCAGGGTGCTCGCGTTGAGCCCGACCATGGCCTCGGCGGCGTAGGCGTTCTGCTGACCGCCGCCGTTGCCGGTCGTCACCCACACGGTGTTCTTCGCCGGGTCGAGGGTGGGGCTCGCCCAAACTGAGCCGCCCGCGTACCCGCCGTACGAGAACCATTGCCCCTCCCAGGAACCCGTGGACGCGTTGTACTCATCGACGCCGCCCGGTACCAATGGGTTGTCGATCTGGCTAGACACGCCGGCGTAGACGTTGCCGTCGTACACCAACGGGCTTGACCACGCGTAGTATCCGTCGGAGACGGCGCTTGTGTCGTTGACAACACTTTGGTTCCAGAGAATGGACCCGGTGCTCGCATTGAGCGCGTAGTAGTTGTGAAAGGCACCCACGTAGAGCGTCGGACCGACCACGGCCGCGGCGGCGCTGACACCGAGCGGCGTGAGCCACGGCTCCCCGTAGCTCTGGCCGGAGAAGTTCTCGACGCCGAGGAAGGTCTTCCACCGCACCGAGCCGTTGGCGGCGCTTAGGGCGTACTCGTACCCGTCCCACGAGCCCACGTAGACGGTTCCGTTCACCTCCGTGGGCGAGGCGACGACCGGCCCGGGGAGCGTGACGTTCCAGAGCAGCACAAGCTTGGCCGCGTTCGTGCGGGACAGTGTCGACTCGGCGGTGCTGTACCCCGACCGATTCTGTCCGTACTCGTAGAAGGGCCACGCCCCGACGGCCGCCGGCAAGGGCGAAGGGGTGGGCCCGAGCCCGCGCGCGGACTCGACGTGGCCGGGAGGCGTCGGAGCTCCGGCCGACGCACCGCTACGTACCGGAGGCGGCGCGACCGACCCGGGCACCGGCGAGACTCCCGCTCCGCCCCCCGTGAAGTTCCCCCCCGTCCCCGAGAGCAGGAGGGCGAGCAGCACCGCCGGGGTGGCCACCGAAAGCAAGGCGGAGCGCGGTCCCATCGTTGCGAAGCCGCCCAGGGCGTCCGGGTTCCTCAAGCTTCCCAGCCGGAGCGAGTGCCGGTCGAAGCGTTCGTTTAACTAGAGGAACCCCCGCTGCGCCCATCCCGCGAGGGCGGAACATGGGGAGCATCGAGACCTGGGCCGTGACCCTCCTGCTGATACTCGGAGCCTTCCTCATCGTTGGCCACCTCGGGGTGGATGCCGGCAGCGCGGTCACCCAGATGGTCCACGGCGTCGAGCGCTTCCTCGCCCGTCCGATCTAGGCCGGGCGCGCCGGGCGAGGACCTCCTCGTAGACGGCCAGGTAGCGGCGCACCATCGCCGCCTCCGAGTACTCCGCGACCGCTCGAAGCCCCAGTCCTCCGATTCGGGCCCGCTCGGCCGGGTCCTCGAGCCGGTCCAGCGCGGCGGCAAACTCTTGGGGAGTCCGCACGCAAGAGCCGGCGCCGGTCGCGGCGAGCATCGACGCCGCCCCGCTGTCGAAGGCCACGAACGGTCGACCCGCGGCCATCGCTTCGACCGGAAGGAGGCCGAAGCCTTCGTACTGGCTGCCCAGCACGATGACGTCGGCCGCGAACAGCGCCGCGAGCGTCGCCGGCCGGTCGAGCACACCGGGCACGCGGAGCTCGACCCCGCGCTCGGCGGCGAGACGTTGGCAGGCCCCTGCGTTCGCCGGGGACTCGGCGACGTCCCGGCCGATCGCGAGGAGGCTCCAGCGATCCTTCCGTAGGGCGATCGACTCGACGAGCCGGTCGACCCGCTTGTTCTCGAAGAAGCCTCCGGCATACACCGCCAGCCGGGGGCGGGTGCAGCCGTACCGCTCACGCACCGAGCCCGAGGCCGCCGGCCTCGCGCCGAACTCGTGGAGCGAGACTCCTAACGGGACGAGCCGAAGTCGATCGGAGGGCACGCCGAAGGAGCGGAGCTGGTCGAGCTCCCTGACCGTGTCCGCCGTGTAGGCGTCGAAGCGC
>DASYZY010000191.1:0-6165 GCA_035945735.1 Thermoplasmata archaeon | reverse complement strand
GGACGGTCGGCGCGACCGGCGCCGGCTCGGGGTCCTTCTCCGGGGGCTTGTTCGGGGCGCCGGGCATCGGGACCGAACGGCGTCCTACAGGAACGCCTCGAACTCCTTCGTCACTTCGGGGTACTTGTCGTGGACGGCCTTCAGGATGTTGTGGACGTTGAGCTTCTGCAGGCGCACGCCGGCGAGGGCGTCGATGATCTTGTCAAACGTCTCGTCCGAGAGGGTGGTGAGCTTCTCCTTGGCGAGCCAGTTGCGGTAGAGCTTCTCCTCGAGCCGGAGCCGCCAGCCCTTCTCGTACTCGTCGAGCGCGCTCTTGGGAGCGGAGCCGGCCGCGGCGGCCTTGGCCGAGACCTCGCCCGCGATCTTGCCGGCGATGCAGCCGTTGGCGATGCCGCCGCCGGTGAGCGGATCGATCATCCGGGCGGCATCGCCGACCAGGAGGAAGCCGTCGGTCACGCTCTGCTTGATCGGCGGCGAGATGGAGACGCCCCCGCCGACCATGTCGATCTTCTTGCCCTTGGCGTAGCCGGGATGCTTGTCGATCCACCGATCGAGGTAGCTCTTGGCGTCGGCCGGGCTCTTCACCTGGCTCACCTGGACGCCGATGCCGACGTTGGCGAGCCCGTCGTCCTTGGGGAAGACCCAGACGTAGCCGCCGGGCGCGCAGGTGCCGAGGTAGAAGTCGCAGTAGCGGACGTCGGAGTCGACGTTGGTCATCCGGTACTGCAGGCAGGTGTCCATGTCCCTGAGCTGGAGGTTGGTCGGCAGTCCGGCCCAGCGGCCGACCTGGCTCTCGAAGCCGTCGGCGCCGACGGTGACCGTGGCGCGGATCTCCAGCGGCTCGCCGAAGCGCTTGGCCCTCACACCGACGACGGTGCCGTTCTCCTTGAGGATGCCCGTCGCCGCGGTCTTGAGCCAGACCTCGGCGCCGGCGTTGGCGGCGTCGATGGCCAGCTGCTTATCGAAGCCGTCGCGCTCGACGACGTAGCCGACCTCGTTGCCGGCGTGCTTTTCGTTGATCTCGAAGCACTTCTCGCTGGGGGAGTAGATGCGGGCGCCCTCGACCTCCACATTGATCCACTTGCCGGGTTTGATCCCGACCTCGGTGAGCCACTCCTTGCTCATGCCCTCGCCGCAGCGGACCGGCGAGCCGATCTCCTGGCGCTTTTCGATCATGAGCACCTTCGCGCCGCTCTTGGCCGCCCACTTGGCGGTCATCGAGCCGGCCGGGCCGGCCCCGACGACGAGCACGTCCGTGCGCACGGTCTCCATGGAGTGGTGCCTTAGCCGATCGCGATCGCCCCGACGGGGCAGGCCTTCACGCAGATCTCGCAGCGGGTGCAGATCGTCTCGTCGAAGGTGATCCGCGTCTCGTCCAGGTAGATGCAGTTGAGCGGGCAGATGCCGACGCAGGCCCCGCAGTAGATGCAGAGCTGGCCGCTCGACTCGATGTGCAGGCTTCGCTTAGCGGGGGGCACGACGGGCGCCTCCGCGTTGGACCTCCCCCCACCCACTTAAAGGCTTCCGGCTCGACACGACGGGGGCGGCTGGCGACGGCCACGGAGGCGGAGACGTGAGCGGGGGTAGCCCGAGCAACGTGGCCACAACGCTCGTCGTGGTGGCGGTCATCGTCCTCATCCTCGTCCGGCGGACGTACTACATCCTCAAAGGGTCGGTCGCGAACCCCGCCCGCCTCGTCAGCTACTCCGTCGTCGTCTCGATCCTGTTCGGCCTGACCGTCTCCTTCGGAATCGGCGTCCTGCCCTACTTCGACTTCGCCATCGATGGCGCCGTGCTCGTCGTCGCGGCCCTCCTCGCGGTCCCCTACGTCCGTCGAGAGGTGCGCTTCGAACAGCGGCCGCCGTCGACCGACTGGTACTATCGGCTATCGCCCTGGATCCCGCTCGGCTATGTCGGGCTGTTCGTCGGGCGCATCGGGCTCCTCCTCGCGGTTCTCGGGCCCTCCGCCCTCGAGTTCGTTCCGGTGAGCACCATGCTCAGCCCGCTCGACCTCTATGTCCTGGCCACGGTCGATGCCCTGTTCGCGCTGAGCACCGGCCTGTTGGTCGGCCGGAACGCGGGAGTCTACCTGGCGCTGCGCGAGAAGCTCCGGCTCACGCCCGAGCCGCCGGCCGCCGGCGCGCCGCTGCCGAGCCGGCCTTAGCCGGCAGCCGGGCCTTCGGCCCTTCGGGATGCTCGACGAGCCACCGCTCGGCATCGAGCGCGGCCATGCACCCGAGCCCAGCCGCCGACACCGCCTGCCGATACCGGTGGTCGTAGACGTCGCCGGCGGCGAACACCCCGTCGACGCTGGTGCGCGTGATGTCGTGGGTGGAGAGGTAGCCCTTCGGGTCGAGCTCGAGCGCGCCGCGGAACACCTCGGAGGCCGGGTCGTGGCCGATCGCCACGAACAGCCCGCCGACCGGGAGCGTCTCGATCGCACCGGTGCCGAGGTCCTTCACCCGGACCGCCTCGACGCTCTCGCGGCCGAGCACATCGACGACCTCGCTCGAGAACCGGAAGCTGATCTTCGGGTTCGCCCGCGCGCGCGCCTCGAGGATCTTGCTCGCCCGGAGCGCGTCGCGCCGGTGGATGACGGTCACGTGGGAGGCGAACTTGGTGAGGAAGGTCGCCTCCTCCATCGCCGAGTCGCCCCCGCCGACGACCGCGAGCGCCTTGCCCTTGAAGAAGAACCCATCGCACGTCGCGCAGGCGCTCACGCCCTTGCCCCGGAAGCGCTGCTCCGAGGGCAGATCGAGCCAGCGCGCGTTCGCGCCGGTGGCCACGACCACCGCGTCGGCGAGGACGCTCTTGTCCCGGCCCGCGTCGAGCTCGAAGGGCCATCGGTCGAACCGGACCTTGGTCACGTTCGCATCCCAGAACACCGTGCCGAACCGTTCGGCCTGGGCCCGGAACTTGTCCATGAGCTCCGGGCCGAGGATCCCCTCGGGGAAGCCGGGGTAGTTCTCGACATCGGAGGTCAGCATGAGCTGCCCGCCGCTGGGCACCCCCGCGATCACCAGCGGCCCGAGCTCGGCGCGGGCCGCGTAGACGGCCGCGGTGAGGCCGGCCGGACCGCTACCAACGATGACGAGCCGGTGGCGCGGCAGGGTCTCGGACGTCATCGGCGCGAAAGCGGCGGGCTCGGTTTAACGCTCACGCCTTGGGCGGTGCGGAGGCCAGCGTGAGCGCCCCGGCCCCGTCGGCCTCGGCGTACCGGCTGCGGTGGAACAGGAGCGGGGGCACGGATCGGCCCTCGTGCAGCTCCTCTACGGTCCCGAGCACCAGCTGGTGGTCGGCCGCCGGATGGACCGCGCCCACCGCGCACTCGAGGGCCCCCAGCGTGGCCTCGAGGAGGGGGACGCCGCCCTGGCCCGGGCGGGTCGGCAGGCCGGCGAACTTCTCGGCGGCCGGGATGGCCTGGGCGAAGCACTCGGACAGGGCGCGCTGGTCGTGCGCGAGCAGGTTGACCGCGAAGCGCCGGGTCCGGAGGATGACCGGGGTGGAGTCGGCGTCGTTGGCGAGCGAGACGAGGACCGTCGGCGGCTCGAGCGAGACGGAGAGGAACGCGTTCACGGTCATGCCGAACGGCCGCCGGCCGTCGGCGGCGGTCACCACGCTGACGCCGGTGGGCCACAGCCCCATCCACGACCGGAAGCGGTCGCGCTCGGACGGGCTCACCCCTCCCTCCACTTGAAGGTGAAGATCGCCGCCAGGAAGATGACGATCGAGATCCCGAAGACGATGGCGAAGTCGGTCAGCGCCCGGGCGGTGCTCGAGAAGAGCATGACCGAGGTCAGGCCGTCGATCACGTAGTACAGCGGCAGCGCCTTGGCGATCAGGAGGAGCGGCGGCGAGAAGTTCGAGGTGGGGTAGAAGGTGCCCGAGAAGAACATCATCGGGAAGGTGATGATGTTCCCGATCACCGCGGCGCTCTCGGGCGTCTTCGCCACCGCGCCGGCGAGCATCCCGAGCGAGACGAATAGGAACGGTCCCACCACCAGGAAGGGCAGGATCGACAGCGGGATCGTGATGTGGGCGTGGAAGGCGAGGATCCCGAAGGTCAGCATCACCGCCGCCGAGACGAAGGTGAGGCCGACGTACCAGATGATCCGGCTCGTGAGCCACTCCGCCCGGGTCAGCGGGGTCAGGCTCAGCTGCCGGAAGAATCCGGACTTGCGGTACTCGGACACCAGCTCGACCATGCTGAACATCGGGCTCGTCAGGATCGCGAAACCGATCAGTCCCGGGATCAGGTAGTCGATGTAAACGAACGACTTCGAGGTGACCGTCAGCGCGTCGACGCCGATGAACGGGGTGGAATTCGTGGCCCGCAGGTTGAGCTTCGTCACCGCGAAGTTGACCGCCCCGGCGACGGTGCCGGAGGCGCTCGGGTTGGCCGGGTCGGTGTACAGGGTGAGGTTGACCGGGCGGTGCGCCGCGACGTCGGCGCCGAAGTTGGCCGGGATCACGAGACCCACGGGCGACTCGTTGTTGTACAGCGCGCTGGAAAAGCCCGCCTCGCTCACGCCCGAGACGATCTGTACGTTGACGAACCCGGTCTCGTTGAGCGCGTCCAGGAACGTGCTGCTCTCGTTGGAGTGGTCGAGCACCAGGACCGGCAGGTCGACCGCGGTCGCGCCGGTGTTCGAGAAGATGAGCCCGAAGATCCCGATCAGGATGATCGGGAAAACGAGCGAGAAGAACAGCGCGATCGGATTGCGCGTGTACTGCCGGGCGACGATCGGCAGATCGGCGAGGATGCGCTTGGGCCTCACGCCGCCTCCGCCTTGAGCTGGCCGTCGTCCATCGAGCCCACGAGCCGGACGAACACGTCCTCGAGCGTATCGCGCACGACGCTCAGATGCTCCCAGGCCAGGTGGCTCTCGGCGAGCGCGCTCAGCACCCGGAGCGTGTCCTCCTTCTCGCGGATCTCGACCTCGACCCGGCCGGCGTCGGTCGTGATCGGGAAGGGGAGCCGGGACGACAGGTAGCGCGCGACCTCGGCCCCCGCCTCGAACTGCAGCCGGTCCGGCCGGCCCCGCGCGGCGATGATCTCCTGCGGGGCGCCGCGGGCGATGATCTTGCCCTGGTGGATGATGGCGACCTGGTCCGCCAGCAGCTCGGCCTCCTCGAGGTAGTGGGTGGTGAGGAAGACGGTCCGGCCCTCGGCGCGCAGCGACCGGATCACCTCCCAGATGCCGCGGCGGGCCTGGGGGTCGAGGCCGGTCGTGGGCTCGTCGAGGAAGAGCACCTCGGGATCGTTGACGAGGGAGAGCGCGAGGCCGAGCTTCTGCTTCTGCCCGCCGGAGAGGGTGTCGAACCGGGCGTCGGCCTTCTCCTCCAGGTAGACGCGCTTCAGTAGCGCCGCGGGGTCGGCCGCGTGCTCGAACAGCCGCGAGTAGTACACGATCGCCTCCGCCGGGTGGATCTTCTCGAAGAAGCGGAACTCCTGGGGGATGACGCCGATCCGCCGGTGCAGCTCGGTACCTTGCGACCACGGATCGAGGCCGAGCACGCGCACCTCGCCGGCGCTGCGGTTGCGCAACCCCTCGAGGATCTCGACGGTGGTGGTCTTGCCGGCGCCGTTCGGGCCGAGGAAGGCGAAGACGCGCCCGGACGGCACCGTGAAGTCGACGCCGTCGACGGCCCGGACACTCCCGTAGCTCTTGCGGAGCCCGGCGACGCGGATCGCCTCGGCCATCGACGCGCCGAGCGCTTCCGACTTATGACCCCTTGGAGGAACGAGGGATCTCGAGCTGAACGGAGGCGCCGGCCGGGGAGCGGAGGCCGCCCGGGCCGAGGAGCGTCACCGGCTCCGGTCCGTCGTAGCGCACGGCCAGCGCGCCCGCGCGGAGCTCGAGGTCGAGCCGTCCGGCTCCCAGCCGGAGGCCCCGGAGCGAGCCGACCGTCCAGTCGGCCGGCAGCGCCGGCGCGATCTCGACCTGGCCCCGGTCCAGCTGTGGCCGGATCCCCCAGAGGTGTTCGAACAGCAATGCGAGGAAGGGGGCTACGGAAAAGCCGAGCAGCGGGCAGGAGTTCCTGGGCTCGGCGCGGTCGCCGCGGTAGCACTCGTTGGCGTACCCCCGCTCGTCGATCAGCGTGCGGGCCAGTCGACCGAGGTACCGATGCGCGAGCGCGAGCTCTCCGACGGCGAAGGCCGCC
>DASYZY010000190.1:0-3077 GCA_035945735.1 Thermoplasmata archaeon | reverse complement strand
ATCCGCGCCTGCCTCGAGGCGTACGACGAGGGGCTCGTCGACGGCGTGAAGGACCTGGGCGGGGGCGGGCTCGCCACCGCCTCGGGCGAGCTGGTCCACGCCGGCGGCTTCGGTTCGGTCCTCCACCTCGACCGGGTGCCGCTCCGCGAACGCGGCCTGCTTCCCTGGGAGATCTGGATCTCCGAGTCGCAGGAGCGGATGCTCCTCGACGTCGCCCCGCGACACGTCGAGCGGCTCCTCGCGGTGTTCCGAAAGCACGACGTCCCCGCGACCGTCGTCGGCGAGGTGGTCCGAGGCCACAGCGAGACGCTGCGCTGGAACGGCGATCTCGTCGGGCACCTGGAGCTCGGTTTCCGTGTGGACCCGCCGCCGGCGCGGCGGAGGCTCGCGGCCCCGAAGCTGGGGCGCCGGAGCGCCGGTACGGTTCCCGAGAGCGACATCGGCGCGCTCTTCGAGGAGCTCGTGCTCGCGCCGGACTCGCGCTCGCGCGAGCCGATCCTCCGGCTCTACGACCACGAGGTCCGCGGCCGAAGCGTGCTCACCGCCCTGCACGGTCGCGTGGAGTCGCCGGCCCATGGCGACGCGGCCGTGCTCGCGGTGGAGCCGGGTGGCCCCCTCGGGCTCGCGGTGGCTGTCGCGGCCCAGCCGGCGACCTGCGACTTGGATCCCGCGGCCGGCGCGGCGCTCACCGTGGAGGAGCTGGCTCGGAACCTGTACGCGGTCGGCGCGCGACCGGACGCCTTCACCAACTGCCTCAATTTCGGCAACCCCGAGGAGCCGCGGGTCCTCGGAGCGTTCGCGGCCACCGTGAGAGCGCTCGCGGGCGCGGCGCGAACCTTCGGCTTCGCGGTGCCCTCGGGCAACGTGAGCTTTTACAACGGGGGGCTCGGGAGCGAGATCCCGCCCACGCCTGTGCTCTTCGGGGTCGGGATCGTCCCCGATACGGGACGGACCGTCAGCTCCGATCTCAAGGCCGCGGGCAACCCGCTGTACTTGTTCGGCCCGAGCCGACCGGAACTAGGCGGCTCGCTCTATGCCCGGCTCCACCCCAGTGGCGCCTGGGCGGTGCCGCTACCGGACGCGCGGGGGACCCGTCGCCGAGGAGAACGACTTCTCGCGCTCGGCCGGGCCGGGCTCCTGCGGTCCGTCCACGACCTCTCCGACGGCGGCCTCGCGGTGACGCTGGCCGAGATGGCCTTCGGAGGTGGTCTCGGCTTCGATGTCGACCTCGCCTCGCTGCGGCTTCCGTCGGCCGCCCACGCCCTGGTCGCGGAGGGGGGCAGCCGTTGGCTCGTGGAGGTGGACGCCGCCCAACGCGCGAAGTTCGAGCGGGCTACCCGCGGGGAGCCGCGGGTCCGAGTGGGCACGGTCGTGGCCGGTGCCGGGCGGTTGCGCGAGGGGGAGCGCACGCTGGCCGAGATCGATCTGGCCGCGCTCTATCCGCGCTGGCGCGCCGGGCCGCTCGAGACGGCGCCGGTGGCGGCGTGAGCGCGACCGCGCTGGTCTCTGGCGGGAAGGACTCCGTCTTCTCCGCGTACCTCGCCGACACACAGGGCCGGGAGGTCGGCGAGCTGCTCACGCTGCAGCCGTCCGAGCCGGACTCGCTCATGTTCCACACGCCCCATCTCGATCTCGTCCCGCTCCAGGCGCAGGCGTGGGGGAAGCCGCACCGCGAGGTCCGGGTCGCCGGCGCCGGCGAAGCGGCCGAAACGGAGGCGCTCGTGGCGGCCTTGCGGGGTACACAAGGGTGGGTGGTCGCCGGAGCGATCGCTTCGTCCTACCAATGGGCCCGGCTGCTCCGAGTCTGCGCGGAGGTGGGCCGACCGCTCTACGCTCCCCTGTGGGGGAAGGAGGCCGGTCGGGTCGTCCGAGCGGAAATCGAGGCGGGCCTCGACATCCGCTTGGTCCACCTGGCCGCCGAGCCGCTCACTCCGGAGCTCGCCGGTCGCCGGCTCGACCTCGCCCTGCTCGAGGAGCTCGAACGGCGCTCCCGCACGCTCCGACGCGTGCACGTCGCCGGAGAAGGAGGCGAGTTCGAGACCTGCGTCGTGGACGCACCGTTCTTTCGAGAGCGGATCGTCTGGAGCGACGAGCACCCGGTCCGGGACGGCGGAGCGACCCGGCTCGAGGTCACCGGGGCCCGCCTCGAGCCGAAGCCGACGCCGAAACGAGAAGAGCCGCGAACTCCTCCCCCGGCCCGGAGAGAGACGTGACGGGCCAGTTCGAACCGCTCGTGCGGGCCATCGGCGACGACCGGACCCATCCGGACCTCGAGTGGGTCCAGGCCCTCACGGGAGCTACCGAACGCCGGGTCGAAGAGGCGATCGGGGAGCTGAACCGGCACACCGCGCTCATCGAGGGCATTCGTGCGCGGCACCGGGAGGCCGGTCGCCCCTTCTACGCCCAGATCCCGGGGCCGTGCGAACTGTACGCCCTCACCCGCCTCAGCGGTGCGACCGAGATCGTCGAGACGGGCGTCCCCTCCGGAGTCTCCTCCGCGTTCTTCCTCCTAGGCCTGGCCGGCAACGGTTCGGGCCGGTTGCACTCGATCGACATGCCCACCCGGAGCGGCACCTCGCCGGTACGGTTGCCGCCCGGTAAGAGCACCGGATGGGCGGTGCCGCCCGAGCTCCTGGCCCGTTGGGACCTGAACCTCGGTCCGAGCCAGGCGCTCTTGCCGGAGCTCGTGAAGGAGCTCGGTCACGTGGACCTGTTCCTGCACGACAGCCTGCACACACCCGAGCATCTGGCCTTCGAGCTCGAGACGATCCGCCCCCGGCTCTCGGCCGGAAGCCTCGTGCTCGCGGACAACAACAACTGGACGGGCGACGCGTTCCCCCGGTTCGCGGCGTCGCTCGGCGCTCGCGTCCATGCCCGGCGCAACTCCTACCTCGTCGGCCTTCGCGTGCCGAAGGGCCGGCGATCTCGCCCGACCCGACGTCGCTAGCGCCCCGACGAAGAGGGCTTTATGGCGCACCGACCTGGGGAGGCCCTATGGCGGTAAGCCGGAGCCGGGCGGCCAAGCCCCCTCCCTCCGACGCCGGTGCGACGGGCGCGCCGGAGTACGCCCGCGAGCT
>DASYZY010000189.1:0-4530 GCA_035945735.1 Thermoplasmata archaeon | reverse complement strand
GGCCCATCCCGATGGCGTAGCCGTCGCCGTCGCCCCCGACGGCCACCACGTTCAGCTTCGGGTTCGCGAGCTTGACCCCGACGGCCTGCGCGAGCAGCCGACCGTGCAGGGCGTGCAGCCCGTTGATCTCGAGGAAGTTGTGGATCCCCCCCGAGCAGCCAATCCCTCCGACCAGCACCGCCTCGTGGCTCGGGATCTTGAGCTCGGCCATCGCGCGCTTGAGCGCGGCGAGCGCGCCGAAGTCCCCGCAGCCGGGGCACCAGGTCGACGGGATGGGCTTGACGGAGTCGACCACGCTAGCCGCCCTCCACCGCGCGCACGATCTCGGGGGAACGGAAGGGCAGCCCGTCGTACTTCACGATCGACCGCAGCCGAGCGTGATACTGCGGCAGCGCCTCGCGGATCAGGCCCGCGAACTGGCCGGCGTAGTTGTGCTCGACGACGTAGGCGGTCTCGAGCGGCTCGAGGAAGGCCGTGAGCTCGCGCTTGGGGACCGGGAACAGCGTCCGCGCCTGGAAGTACCGGGTGCTCCGGCCCCGCGCGAGCAGCCGCTCCTGGGCCTCGCGGATGGGCCCGGTCGTCGAGCCGAAGCCGATGAACCCGACCTTCGCGTTCGGGTCGCCGAAGGTGCGCGAGAGCGGGAGGTCCGACTCGAGCTGGGTCAGCTTCTCCATGCGCTTGCGCATCATCTTCACCCGGTTGACCGGGTTGACCGACACGTGGCCGTACTCGTCGTGCTCGTTGCCGGTGACCTGGCTGGTCACGCCGGGCGTTCCGGGGGGCGCATACGGGCTCGCGCCGTCCGGCGTGAGCTCGTAGTACTTGTACGCCGGTCGCGCCGCGGCGGCCGCCGCGTCGAGCCGCCGGCCCCGTTCGAGGCGGACCTGGGAGAGATCGAAGCCGGGCACGGTCGAGGAGTTCTGGCACAGCGCCTGGTCGAGGACGAGGATGACCGGCAGCCGCCACTTCTCGGCGACGTTGAGCGCGTCGACGGTGAGATAGAAGCAGTCGTCGACGGTGCCGGGCGCGATCAGCACCCGCGGGAAGTCACCGTGGCCGATGTGGGCCAGATGCGCCACGTCGGACTGCTCGTGGCGCGTGGGCTCGCCGGTCGAGGGGCCGACGCGCTGGCAGTCGGCCACCACCACCGGCACCTCCGCCGCGCCGGCGTGGCCGATCCCTTCGGTCATGAGCGAGAGGCCGGGACCGCTCGTCGAGGTCATGGCGCGCGCTCCAGCGTAGGCGGCGCCGATCACCATGTTGATCGCGGCGAGCTCGTCCTCCGCCTGGCGGACGACGCCGTGAACCGGCGGGAGATAGCGGGCGAGGTACTCCATGATCTCGGTCGCCGGCGTGATGGGATAGCCGGCGAAGAAGCGCCCGCCCCCGACCACGAACCCGAGCGCGACCGCCTGGTTGCCGGTCAGGAGGCGGAGGTCGTGCGCTCCGCCATCGACGACGGAGTATCGCTGCATCGGCTCGGCGGCCTCCGCCGCGGCCTTGCGCCCGATCTCGAGCGCCTTGAGGTTCTTCTCGAGCGCCTCGCCGCCGCGGCGCTTGAAGCGCTCTTCGATGACCGAGCGGGTCAGCACCGGGTCGAAGCCCATCAGGACCGAGATCACGCCGTAGGCGGTGACGTTCTTGTAGATGGGTTGGCCGAGCTGGCTACCAGCCATCGTCGCGAACGGAAAGCCGAAGGCGTTCGGCAAGTCGCTCTGGAAGACCGACGAATCGTACAGCACGTACCCGTCCGGCTCGAGCTCGGGCCGCCCGAACTCGAGCGCCTCCTTGTCGAAGGCGACGAGCAGGTCGATCGTGGCCTTGAGCGACGAGATCGCATCGCGCGACGCCCGGACCGAGCTGTCCGCGTGCCCGCCCCGGATGCGCGAGAGGACGTTGCGCGACGTGTAGACGTACAGCCCACGGCGCCGGAAGTACCGGGCGAGCAGGTCGCTCACGGTGAGCGTGCCGTCGCCGCCCTGTCCGCCGATGAGCACGGCCAGGTCGGAGAGCTCCTTCACGGGTACCGAGCGGGCCGGCCCGGATTCGCGCGCCGTGGGCGGAAGCTGAGTTGCGGGGGTCGTCATGGGAAGAGAATTTCTCGACGGAGCGAGACGCCTCGGTTCGTGCTCAAATCGATTCACCGCGCGTATTTAACCGTGGGGCGCACGACGGAGGCACCCGGAGGTAAGCGAGCCGCCGGGAGGAACGGTCCCCGCCGCTCGTCCCCCCGTTTTCCGTCGAGAATCCCCCCCGCGCCGTCCCCGTCCCACCAAAGGTTATCACCGAACCGGTTCGTCCCACGCGGCCGATGGGCGAGCGCGCGCTCGTTGAGTCCTACCACGATCAAACCGCGTCGGCCCGCCGGATGCCGGCGGAGATCACCTTCTGGGACGAGACGCTCCGGGACGGCGAGCAGACCCCCGGCGTCTCCTTCGCCCCCGAGGAGAAGCTCCGGATCGCGGAGCTCCTGAGCGAGATCGGCATCGGCGTCATCGACGCCGGCATCCCCGTCGTCTCTCCCAAGGAGGCCGCCTCGGTGAAGCTCCTCGCCGGGGCGGGCCTCAAGGCGAAGATCCTGGCCTCGGCCCGGACCGTCCCCGGCGACATCGAGGCGGTGATCAACAGCGGGGCGAGCCATCTCGCCGTCTTCGTCGCCGCGAGCGAGGTCCACCTGCGCTACAAGCTCCAGATGACGCAGCAGGAGGTCCTCGCCGCCGCCGTCAAGAGCGTGCGTCGCGGCAAGGAGGCCGGGCTCCACGTCGCCTTCGTGACCGAGGACACCGTGCGGGCCCCGCTCGAGTTCGTCGAGCGGTTGTACCTCGCCACGATCGAGGCCGGCGCCGACCGGCTCGTGATCTCCGACACGGTCGGGATCATGACCCCGCTCACGTTCCGGTGGTTCCTCGCCGAGTTCGAGCGACGGGTGCACCCCACGGACTGGTCGGTGCACTGCCACAACGACTTCGGTCTCGCGACGGCGAACACGCTCGCCGCGCTCGAGTCCGGTGTCAACTGCCCGCACGTCTGCGTCAACGGCCTGGGCGAGCGGGCCGGTAACGCCTCCCTCGAGGAGGTGGTCCTCTGCCTCGACTCCCTGTACGGGGTCCGCACTGGGGTTCGGACCGAGAAGCTCCACGAGCTATCGCGGCTCGTGGAGGAGCTGTCGGGCATCCCGGTAGCGGCCAACAAGGCCCTGGTCGGCTACAACGCCTTCTCGCACGAGGCCGGGATCCACACGCACGGCATCCTGCGCCACACGCTGACGTACGAACCCCTCCAACCGGAGAAGGTCGGCGCGCATCGCCAGATGATCCTGGGCAAGCACACCGGCAAGGCGGCGCTCGTCGAGAAGCTCAAGGAACGGGGCGTGGTCCTGCCGGAGCCGGCGCTGGTCGCGCTGCTGCAGGCGATCAAGCAGCGCTCGGAGGGAGGCGGCAAGGAGGCCTCGCACCGGTTGCTGAAAGAGTACCGGGAGCTCATCTCCCACCCGGGCCTAACGGATACGGAGTTCTGGGATCTAGTGGGCTCGCTGCCCCCCACGGAGGCGACATGAGCGACAACGGTCACGGCCAGACCCTCGCGGAGAAGATCCTCGCGCGGGCCGCGGGCCTGCCCCGGGTCGAGCCCGGCCAGATCGTCGACGGGAACGTCGATCTGGCCATGATGCACGAGCAGGGCGCCCAGACGGTCGGGCCCTTCCACGAGATGGGCGCGAAGAAGGTCTGGGACCCGGACCGCGTCGTCATCGCGATCGACCACTGGGTGCCCGCCTCCACCGAGGGGGCCGCGGTGCTCCATCGGATCCTCCGGCAGTTCGCCCGGGAGCAGCAGCTGCCCCACTTCTACGACGTGGGGCGCCACGGCATCTGCCACCAGATTCTGGCCGAGGACGGCTGGGTGGTGCAGGGGGACCTCGCCGTCGGGACCGACTCGCACACCAACATGCTGGGCGCGATGGGCGCGGTGGCCGCCGGCATCGGGCCGACGGAGATGGCGGCCGTGCTGGCGCTCGGCCGGATCTGGCTCAAGGTCCCGCCCACGATCCACGTCCGGGTCAAGGGCAAGCTCGGGCCGGGCGTGACCGCGAAGGACCTCGTGCTCCGCGCGCTGGGGGAGATCAAGACCACGGGGGCGACGTACAAGGCCGTGGAGTTCAGCGGTCCGACTATCGAATCGCTGTCGATGCCGGAGCGCTTCACGATCTGCAACATGACCACCGAGATGGGGGCGAAGTGCGGGATGGTCGACTCGGACGAGAAGACCTACGAGTCCCTCGAGGGGATCGCGAAGCACTCGATGCACCCGCTCCACGCCGACGGGGACGCGCAGTACGAGCGGACCGTGGAGATCGACGTGGATGGGATGCCCCCGATGGTCGCCTGCCCATACTCCCCCGATAACGTCCGACCGCTCCCGGACGTGGCGCGCGAGCACGTCAAGGTCGACCAGGCGTTCTTGGGCTCGTGCACGAACGCCCGGATCGAGGACATCCGGGAGGGCGCGGCCCTGATGCGGGGCGAGAAGGTC
>DASYZY010000188.1:0-5475 GCA_035945735.1 Thermoplasmata archaeon | reverse complement strand
GCTCTCCGTCGTCCCTCGGCCTACGGTCGTGCTCAGCGTCTCGCCCTCCACGCTCGACATCGGCCAACCGCTCGTGATCACCTCGGTGGCGACCGGAGGCGTAGGCGGGTTCAACTTCACCTACGTCGGGCTACCGACCGGCTGCTCGGCGACCCGCGCCGCGCAGCTCCGCTGCGCGCCCTCGGCCGCCGGCCCGTTCTCGCTGCAAGTGACGGCCGCCGACGCGGAGCAGGCCACGGCCCAGTCGACCCTCGAGAACGTCCAGGTCAACCCGCTGCTCACCGTCGCGCTCACGACCTCGGTGAGCACGGTCGACCGCGGAGGCGCGGTCGAGATCTCGGTCAGCGCCTCCGGCGGCACGGCGCCGTACGCGTACCTCTACTCGGGCCTCCCGCCGGGATGCGCCAGCCAGAACTCGAGCGCGTTCAGCTGCCGGCCCAGCGTCACCGGCAGTTACAGCGTCAAGGCGACCGTCACCGACGCGGTCGGTGCGAGCAGCTCCAACCTCGTGGCCCTCAGCGTCGCCGCGCCGACCACGGCGAGCGGCAGCGGGGCGCTGGTGCTCTATGGGGGTGCGGGCGCCGCCGTAGTGGCCGCCATCGCGGCCCTCCTGGTGCTTCGAGCCCGGTCCCGTCGCACCCGAACTGATGGGGAGGAGCCGGGCGGACTCGGACCGACCGAGCCCTAGCTCCTGTTCCGGGGAGGACGCCAGCGGGGGCCCGGAGAGGGGGCCGCCGGGGTCAGGGCCAGTTCCGCCTGGGGGGGCAGCACGAACTCGGCGTAGCGAGCCACTTCGGCGAAGCCGAGACGATCGAGTCGGGCCCCCAATCGCGCGCTGGCCGACCACAGGGTGAGGTCGACCGGGGGGTCGGGCAGCGCCGACCCCCAAGCGGCCAGCGCCAGTTCGCTGGCCGCGCCTCGCCCTCGCGCCGCCGGTGCTGTGGCGAGCCCGTGGAGCCCCCAAACGGAGCCGAAGCGGTGCGCCAGCGCGCTCGCCACCGGCCGCCCGTCGCGAATGGCCACCAAGGGAACACACCGCTCCCCCGCCCGCTCGGCCTGGACGGCGAGCTCGAGGAATCGGTGGAACTCGGCCCGCTCGGGCGTTCCCGAGTCGGTCCAGAGCGCCTCGAACAGCGCCAGTTCCGGCTCGGTCGCCGGGCGTACCGCGTACCGCGCGTCGCGGGCCTCGCCGCCGGCGTCGGTCGCCCGACGGTGCAGGGTCCGCGGTTCCTCCCTCTCCCGGAAACCGAGCCGCTCCAGCGCGCTGCGGACTTCCGGGGGCACGGGCGTCGGTACCCGGAAAGTGGGGCGAAGGGCGCGTTGGAAGTAGTGGTCGAGCGCGCGCTCCAACAAGCTCGTGAGCTCCCCCCGGCCCGCCCGGAGCTCCTGGACGAAGTTGAACGCCGGGACCGCGATCCGCTCGTTCGTGACGAGGGTGCCGCCGCGCAGCTCCAGGCCGTATCCCCCGAAGCTGTAGACGAACGCCCGCTCCTCGGCCAGGAACGGGGCGATGCGGTCGGCCTCCTGCGGAGCCAAGGGTCCTTCCGAGGCCGGACCGACGCCGCTCGGCGCATAACCGTGCGCGGGGGCTCCGCGTTCCGGAAACAGGTATAACCCGGCTGCCGTCGCGCCTGCCGCGGGCGGCGGGGCCGCCCTCGGTGTTCCGTGGCCAGTCGCGCAGTACTTCCTCCCGGGCCGATCGCCGTTCTCGGGGCCGGCAACATGGGGAGCGGGATCGCGCACGCCTGCGCCCAGGCCGGCTTCGACGTCCGCGTCCGCGACGTCGACGATGCGATCCTCGGGCGCGGCCGGGCCTCGATCGAGAAGACCCTGCAGGGCGGCATCGACCGCAAGAAGATCACAACGGCCCAGCGCGATGCGATCCTGGGCCGCCTGCGGTTCACCACCGATCTCGCCTCGGCCGTGGCCGGTGCCCGCCTCGTGATCGAGGCGGTCTTCGAGGAGGAGTCGGTCAAGCGGGCCGTGTTCGCTGAGGTCGGCCAGCATGCGCCCGGGGACGCCATCGTGGCCACCAACACCTCCTCGCTCTCCGTCGCGACGCTCGCCGGCGCGCTGCCCGGACCGGAGCGGTTCGCCGGCCTGCATTTCTTCTATCCCGCCGCGATCAACCGGCTGCTCGAGGTGGTCGGAGGGCCTGCGACCGACCCCGCGGTGCTGACCGCGCTCGAGTCGTTCGGCTACCGGCTGCGCAAGATCCCGATCCGGACCGGCGACAGCGCGGGGTTCGCCGTGAACCGGTTCTTTGTTCCCTACCTCAACGAGTCCGCCCGGATGGCGGGCGAGGGCGGACCATCCCTCGCCACGATCGAGGAGGTGGGCCGCGAGCTGTTCGGCGCGAGCCTCGGACCGTTCGAGCTCATGAACGTCACCGGCGTCACCATCGCCTATCACTCGATGGGCTCGCTCGAGCGCGCCTTCGGCGCGCCGTACGCCCCGTCCGACGGCCTCCGCGCGCAGTACGAGAAGAAGGCGCCCTGGGACTGGAAGTCCAGCTCGGTCGAGCCCGAGCACAAGGCGGCCGTCCGGGACCGCCTCCTCGGCCTCGTGCTCGGCATCGCCGCCGAGCTCGTTGAAGAAGGCGTGGCCACCCCCGAGGCGACGGACCGGGGCGCCGTGGTCGGGCTACGCTGGGAGCGCGGCCCGTTCGCGATCATGGGCCAACAGGGGCTCGGGACGAGCTTGCACCAGGTCGAAGCGTTCGCCGCGCCTTGGAAGGGCGCCTTCCCGGTGGCGGCCGGCCTCCGGCGCCTGGCGGCGACCGGGGCCGCGACATGGCCGATGCGCTACGTCCGGGTCGAGCGCGACGGGCCGATCGCCTGGGTGCTTCTGGACCGTCCCGAGGTCCTGAACTCGTTGAACTCGTCGGTGCTCGGCCAGCTCGAGGCGGCGTTCGATGAGCTCGTGCAGACCGACGGGCTCCGCGTCGTCGTCCTCGCCGGCTCCTCGCCGGTCTTTGCCGCCGGCGCCGACATCGCCGAGATGGCGAAGAAGGACCTCCTCGAGGGACGGGCCTTCGGGTTCGTCGGCCAGGCGCTGTGCAAGAAGATCGAGGAGTTCCCCACGCCGGTGGTCGCCTTCGTCGAGGGGTACGCCCTCGGTGGGGGCCTCGAGCTCGCGCTGGCCTGCGACTTCATCGTGGCGACCGAGGAGTCCAAGCTTGGGCTGCCCGAGGCGACGGTCGGCATCCATCCCGGCTGCGGGGGTGCGAGCCGGCTGACCCGCACGATCGGCCGGGCGGCGACCAAGTACCTGGTCTACACCGGGGAGGCGATCCCGGCGGCGGAGGCGGCCCGGCTCGGGGTCATCGCCCGATTGGTGCCGTCGGCCACGGGCCGGGAGGAGATGGCCCAGCTGGCGCGGCTGATCGCCAGCCGGGCCCCGCTCGCGCTCGCCTGGGCCAAGCGGGTCATCAACCGGGGGATGGACGGCCCGCTCGACGTCGCGCTCCGGCTCGAGGGCGAGTCGGCCGGCTACACCTTCGCGACCGAGGACCGGACCGAGGGCATGCAGGCCTTCCTCGAGCGCCGGCCGCCCAAGTTCCAGGGCCGCTAGCGCCGATTACGGCGCGCCGAGGCTCGCCGAGTACCCGGCCGCGTCGAGCAGTTCGGAGGCGGGTCCGCCCGGCGCCGGCGCGATCTCGACGATCCAACCCTCGCCGTACGGGTCGGAGTTGATCAGCCCCGGCTGTTTGCGGAGCAGTTCGTTGACGGCGACGACGGACCCGGTCGCCGGCGCGTAGACGTCGGCAACCGTCTTCACCGACTCGAGTGAGAGCATCATCGCGCCGGCGCTGACCGTCTTGCCGAGGGCCGGCAGGTCGACGAACACGATGTCGGTGAGCTCGCTCTGGGCGTGGTCGGTGATCCCGACCCGCACCCGTCCGGCGCTTTCGAGGGCCCATTCGTGCGTCCGCGCGTACTTTCGATCTCCGGGGAGCTTCGCTGCGCTCATGTTCCGACCTCCCAGCTCCGGGCGTACCGCTGCTGCGCCGGCGTCAGCCGGTCGAGGGCGACGCCGAAGGCCGGCAGCGCCGCCTCGGCGACGCTCCGGTCGAGCTCGGGCGGCACCGGGTACAGCTTCGGGGCGAGCTGGGCGGAGTGCAGCGCGAGGTGCTCGGTGGAGAGCGCCTGCAACGCGAAGGAGAGGTCCATGATCTCGACCGGATGGCCCTGGCCCGAGGCCAGGTTCACGAGCCGGCCCTCGCTCAGGAGGAAGACCCGCCGTCCATCGGCGAAGGAGAACTCCTCGACCTGGGGTCGAACGGTCCGATGCGCCTTGGACGCCGCGAGAAGCGCCGCCCGGGAGACCTCGACATCGAAGTGGCCGGCGTTGGCCAGCACGCACCGGTCCTTGAGGAGCGGCAGCACCTCCGGACCGACCACGTCGCGCTGGCCGGTGACCGTCACGATGAAGTCGGCGAGCGGGGCGGCCTGCGCCATGGGCATCACCCGGAAGCCGTCGAGCCGGGCCTCGAGCGCGCGGACCGGGTCGATCTCGGTCACGATCACGTCCGCCCCGAGTCCGCGCAAGCGCGGGGCGAGCCCCTTGCCGCTCCAGCCGAAGCCGGCCACCACGCAGGTCCGACCGGCGATCAGCAGGTTGGTCGCGTGGAAGATTCCCTCGAGGATGGACTGGCCCCCGCCGAAGCGGTTGTCGAACAGGTGCTTCATCTCGGCGTCGTTCACGTCGATGGCCGGGAACCGGAGCTTGCCGGCCGCCTCCAGCGCCCGCAGCCGGATCACGCCGGTCGTGGTCTCCTCGGTCGAGCCGAGGATCCGCCCCCGGTCCGATCGGGCGGTATGGGCGAGCGCGACCAGGTCGGCGCCGTCGTCGATGATGAGCTCGGGGTCGACCTCGAGCAGGTGGTGGACCGCTTGGGTGTACTCCTCCGTCGACTCCCCCTTCCGGGCGCGGGTGTCGATCCCTTCGGCGAGGAGCCCGGCCACGACGTCGTCGTCGGTGGACAGCGGATTACCGGCCGCGAGATGGACCGTCGCCCCGCCGGCCCGGAGCGTGAGCGCGAGCTCCGCGGTCTTCGCCTCGACGTGGAGGACCGCCGACAGGGTGAGGCCTCGGAGCGGCTTCTCGCGCTCGAAGCGAGCGCGGATCGCCCCCAGGACCGGCATGTGGTCGCGGGCCCAGCGGATCTTGAGATCCCCGACCTGCCGGTCCCCCGCCACGCACGAACCCGGGGCGTGCGAGCGGTAGCGGGTTAAAACAGTTCAGACGGCGGCATGCCGTCGGAGGCTTCCTCGGGTGGGCGCGGCCGAGACGACCGGGCGGCGGGCGGGGAGAACCGGACGTTCTAGCGCGTGACCGCACCGCAGAACGGGCAGACGAGGAAGTCGGAGGGGATCTCCTTGCCGCAGTTCGCGCAGGCGCGCATCCCCGCACCGGGCGCGGCGGCGCTCGCCCCGGACTCCTCGGGCTCCGCGGCGGCAGGAGCCGCGGCCG
>DASYZY010000187.1:0-2584 GCA_035945735.1 Thermoplasmata archaeon | reverse complement strand
TCGTCGAAGTCGACGGAGAAGAGGACATGGGAGCGCTCGCCCTCGTCGAGTCGCTCCCGCTCGGTGCGACGGTTATATACGGCATCCCGGGTGCGGGGGTCTCCTTCGTGGCGGTGGACGTCGTGGCCAAAGAGCACGTGCGGGCGCTCATCGCCCAGATGGAGCGGCGGAGGCTCTCGCGTGGACGTTAGGGTCGTGGAACAGCGCCCGAACCCGCTCCTGAAGCGGATCGAGGTCCAGTTCGAGGTCGACCATGCCGGCGCCTCGACCCCCCGGCGCGCCGACGTCGTGGGCGAGCTCGCCAAGCAGCTCAAGGTCCCCAAGGAGCGGCTCGTCGTCGAGTCGATGCACGCCCGCTTCGGCCTGGCCCAGAGCCGGGGCGAGGCGCTGGTCTACACCAACATCGAATCGCGCGACCGCGTCACCCGCGAGCACATCCTGATCCGAAACGGGCTGAAGGAGAAGAAGGTCGCCGGCCCCGCCACCACCGAGGCCCCGGCCGCCGAAGCGCCTGCGGCCGCGCCGAAGGCGGAGGCGCCCAAGTCCGAGGCCGCCGAATCCAAGCCGGAGCCGAAGGCGGAGAAGAAGGCCGAGCCGAAGGCCGAATCCAAGCCCGAGCCTAAGGCCGAGAAGAAGGCGGAAGCCAAACCCGAGGGCAAGCCGGCGAAGGCCCCGAAGAAGGAGGGCTAGCGGTGGCGAAGGCCCGGGTCGACTTCTACTCCACGAAGGGCGACGGGCTCACCCGCACCCACCAGCCCTGTCCCAAGTGCGGACCGGGGATCTTCCTGGCCGAGCATGCCAACCGGCGCTCCTGCGGCCGGTGCGGCTACATGGAGACCCGGACCGACCCCAAGCCCGCCGGGAAGCCGGCGCTGGGCCGGGCCAAGCCGCCCAAGTCCCCCGCGCCGGCCCCTGCCGCCGCCCCGGCGGCCTAGTCGAACCGATCCGCCGATTACATCGGCGGGATGTTCTGCCACAGCATGAGGGCGTTGCCCTCGGAATCCTCGAAGAAAGCCCCACCGCCGAACGGTTCCCAGGAGATCGGCCCCTCGACCTTGGTCTCGGCCCCCATCCGCTCGGCCTTGGCGAACTTGACTCCCTTCTTCTGGAGCGCCTTGACCTCGGCCCGGATGTCCTTGACGAGGAAGGCGGAGTAGGCGAGCTTCCGCTTCTCCTTCTTGCTCGGCGTGATCAGCCAGAACTCCTCCTGGCCGACCTTGACGCCGGCGAATCCATCCGCCATCTCGCCCTCGCCCCGGTACAGGAGCTTGCCCCCGAGCGTCTCGGTGTAGAACCGGATCGCCCGCTTCATCTTCTTGATCGGCACCAGCGTCGCAAACTTCGACCGGCTCAGCATCGGTTTCCCCACTCCGTGCCGGAGGGCGAGCGACCGGCCAGTATGAGCGTACTGGGGGCGCTCGGGTCGGACGGGCTCCCCTCCGGCGGGCCGAGCGCACCATCTTTTAGTGCGTCGCCCCTCGGCGGTCGGCGCAGGCGTGGCGGATGAGTCCCGGCCGATCGGTGCCCTGATCGCCTCGGTGATCGGGGCGGGCCTCATCCTGGTCGATGCGGCCCTGCTCAGCGCGGCGGGCAGCGCCGCCACGCAGCTCGGCTACACCGCGATCGGGGGCATCCTGGGGGCGTTGGCCACCCTCGGGATCCTCTTTGGGTTCGTGATCCTCATCCTCGCGATTCTGGTCTATCTGAATCCGGAGTCGCACGTCGGCTACGGCATCGCGATCCTGCTCCTGTCGCTCTTCAGCCTGATCTCCGGCGGCGGATTCCTGATCGGTACCGTTGCCGGCGTCATCGGCGGGATCCTTGCCCTCCGGTTCGAACCGGATTACGACCCCCTCCCGCCGCTCACCGGGACGAGCCCCCTCCTCGCCGGACCCCTGCCGAACTCCTGGACACCGGCCCGGACCCCCTGCCCGAACTGCGGTTCACCGGTCGCTCTCGGCGCGAGCCAGTGCCCCCGCTGTGAGACACCGATCCGCCCGACCGCCTAGCCGAGCTCGAGGGGGGGCCCGATCGGCTCGGGGCGAGCGCGGTTGCCTGCCTCCGCACGTACGGCCACAGGTCGCGACGGCGTGCCGGGCGCGCTCCTTATCCCGCGTCCGTACGTGGGGCCGACGCGGAGGGCGATTCCACTATCCGCGGTCCCCAGCGCGGCGGCCGAGGACCCGGTGGATGCCGCCACGTGGAACTCGCGCCGTTGGGAAAGGGCCCGTAGTATAGCTTGGATATCACAGAGGCCTCCGGAGCCTCAAACCCGGGTTCGAATCCCGGCGGGCCCGTCTCGGTACAGCGCGCGTCCCCCCGGGGGAGGCCCGGCGTGCGGTCGCTAGTGGAGCCTCAAGCCACGGCTCCGGAGGTTTCGCGTACGGTCCGTTCGAGCTTGTCCAGGCAGTTCTCCCAGCCTGGGACGAGCCGGGGATAGACCTCGGGAGCTCCCTTGCGGAGCTCCTCCAACCGCTCGTGGACGACCGTGACCTGGGTCCGCCCGTCGAGGACCGGCCGGAGCTGGACCGTGACGAGCGTCTCGAAGTACTCCCCCTTCTCCGGCTCCGTTCCGACGAAGGCC
>DASYZY010000186.1:0-1860 GCA_035945735.1 Thermoplasmata archaeon | reverse complement strand
GCGGCGCGGACATCGCCAACTGCGTCGACGAGGCCAAGCTGATCGCGCTGCGCGAGCAGCTCGTCACCGAGCTCACGCCGGCCTCGACGGCGAGCGCGATGGGCGGCCTGTTCTCGGCCGGCCCGGCCGCGGTGCCGGGCGCGGCGGTCATCGAGCCGGTGGGCAAAGTCGTGGGCATCCGCATGGACAATCTCCTCGCGGCCGTGTCGAAGACCAAGTCGAGCATCACCCCCGAAACGCTGCAGTGGGCGCAGGAGTTCATCCGCTCGTATGGGACTCGCGCCTAGGCCAGCACCGGGAGGCCGGGAGCACGGAGCCGGGGAGCCCCCGACGGGACCCACCGTAAGCTCCTTCGTCCGCCGGGCCTGGGGGCTGCGATGTCCGAGCCGGAGCCCGGCGTCCCCCCTCCCACGCCGTGGCGGGAGAAGCTCCGCCGCTCGGTCGATCCCAGCGTATGGGTCGGCATCGGGGCGGTGGGCCTCGTGCTCTTCGTCATCGGGGTCTACATTCCGGCGCTCCGGGGCGTTCCCGGGGCGGTCTGGCTCCGCTACCTGTTCGCCATCGCCGGTGGCATGCTCGGCATGCTCGGGTTCTCCTTCTGGTGGGAGGGACGCCAGGAGCCCCCGCGCGCGAGCTCTCGCGCCCGTCGCCGCGGCGCCTCCGCCCCTCCGGCACACCCCTTCGGGCCGAGCTTCGAGGTGTACCGGCCCCCGCCCCGCGAGGGCGGCCCGCTCCTGCGGCGACCTCCTCCCTCCTGAGGTGGGGGAGTGAGCCGATGCTCGCCCGCATCCCGCGCCCGATCCGCTCCCGCCTAGGGCCGATCCTCCTCGCCCTCCTGATCGCCCTGCCGACGGGCTTCCTCCTCGGCGGCGCCTCGGCGCACCCCGCCGGAGCCGCCCCGGTCGGTCACCGAATGGCGAGCGTCGGTCCGGCGGCCCCCCATCCGCAGGCCATCGGTTGCACGCCGACCTACCCGGTCTACACGTTTGTCAACGGCCTCGACCCGCCGACCCCCAACTTCGCCCATCAATCGCCCTGCACGCTCGCCGCGGCCGGCCACGATGAGATCCACGGCTCCTTCTCCTCCCAGCTCGCCAACTCCTCCGACCACGTGATCTTCCCCGTCCACCTCCCCAAGGACGGGAGCTCGTCGGTCGTCGGGCTCTTCGACGACCTGTTCATCGGGATGGTCGTCACCGGCGAGACCCGGTCGATCTACAACGAATCCTGGGCCGAGCTGGTCTTCAAGCCGGTCTCGGTGGCCTCGGGGGTCAACTACACGGTCAAGATCGCCGTCTGGTCCGTCCTCACCAACGCGAGCGCCGGCGCCTGCGCCCTCGGGATGAACTTCACCTGGTCCATGGGCTACGCCTGTGAGATCGACAACGACCTCAATGGCAGCAAGGTGCTGGCGAAGGAGGTCAAGGGCGGGGATTTCGTCAATGTCACCTTCGTGGGCACCAACCTCACCGGCCATGCGCTGACGATCTACCTCAACGACTCCACCGCGGGCTTCTCGGAGAGCCAGAGCCTGTCCAAGGCGAACACCGGCTACGGGACCCATCCGGGCAACGCCACCTTCTCCCCGGCCTGGTCGGCCGCCTGCCCCGACGACTGCCGTCTCAACTGGTCGTTCCCCTTCGGCCTCGCGCTCGGCTACGACCTATGCGACAACCCGCCGGCCTGCACCTCCTTCAACAACACGACGATGGCCGGTAGCTCGTCGGCGGTCTGGTTCGCGCCCCACTTCTGGACCGGCTCCGGCTACAACGGCGATTACCACTTCTTCTCCCCCCAGTCGGACACCGGCGCCTGCAGCAACGCCGGCGGCGGGCTCCTGATCCCATGTACGACCGACAT
>DASYZY010000185.1:0-5805 GCA_035945735.1 Thermoplasmata archaeon | reverse complement strand
CGAGTTCGCGTGCAAGGCCGGCACCGCGGCGATCCAGACGTGCCTCGGGCTCGTCGGGGCCGGGATGGTCCGCTACGGCGTCGCGATCGGGACCGACACCAGCCAGGGGGCGCCGGGCGACGCGCTCGAGTACTCGGCGAGCGCCGGCGGCGCGGCGTTCCTGATCGGCCGGGAGAAGGTCATCGCTCGGGTGCTCCACACGTTGAGCTACACGACCGACACGCCGGACTTCTGGCGCCGCGAGGGCCAGCGCTACCCGAGCCACAGCGGCCGGTTCACCGGCGAGCCGGCGTTCTTCCGGCACGTCGGCGAATGCGCGCGGCGCATCATGGACCGCGCCGGCACCACGCCGAAGAGCTACGCCCACGTCGTCTTCCACCAGCCGAACGGCAAGTTCCCCACCCGGGTCGGCAAGCAGCTCGGCTTCACCGACGAGCAGATGCAGTACGGGCTCGTGACGCCGTACATCGGCAACACCTACTCGGCGGCGGCCCTCATCGGTCTGGCCAACGTCCTCGACCACGCTAAGCCCGGCGAGCGGGTGCTGGTCGTCGGCTACGGCAGCGGCGCCGGCTCCGACGCCTTCGATCTGGAGGTCACCGACGCGATCACCGAGTACCCCCGGTCGATGGGGACCCCCGTCGACGCCTACCTGCAAGGCGGGGTCGAGATCCCCTACGCGGTCTACGCGAAGTTCCGGGGGAAGATCCACCTGGGGGGAAGCTAGTGCGGGACGTCGCGATCCTCGGGATCGGGATGACCCGGTTCGGCGAGCTTTGGGACCGCTCGTTCCGCGAGCTCGGCATCGAAGCCGGCTTCCAGGCGCTCGTGGACGCGCGGCTCTCCTCCCGGGACCTCGGAGCGCTCTTCCTCGGCAACATGGCGAGCGGGTCGCTCATCGAGCAGGAGCACATCGCCCCGCTCCTGGTCGACTACGCCGGGCTCGCCGGCCATCACCTACCGGCGATCCGCGTCGAGGCCGGCGAGGCCAGCGGCGCGCTCGCGCTGCATCAGGGCTACCTCGCGGTGGCGAGCGGCGCCTACGACTTCGTCGTGGTCGGCGGCGCGGAGAAGCTTACCGACGTGCCGGATGTGACGGCGAACCGGATCATGGGCGCGACGGCCGACCAGGAGTGGGAGGGAGTGTTCGGCGCCACGCTGCCCGGTCTCTGGGCGCTCATCGCCCGGCGGCACATGTACGTCCACGGCACCACGCGCGAGCAGCTTGCGGCCGTGCCGGTCCAGGCGCACGAGATGGGGGCGAAGAACCCCAACGCGCACTACCGGAACCGGATCAGCCTCGAGCAGGTGATCGGCGCCCCGCCGGTCGCCGAGCCGCTCGGCGTGTTCGACTGCGCCCCGCTGTCCGACGGCGCCGCCGCGGTCGTGCTGGGGCCGCTCGACCGCGCCCGGAAGTTCACCGACACGCCGGTGGCGATCCGGGCGAGCGTCGTCACGAGCGACACGATGGCGCTGCACCACCGGAGCGACCTCACCCGTCTCGACTCGACGATCGTCGCGGCCAAGCGCGCGTTCGGCCAGGCCCGGAAGTCGCCGGGCGACGTGAACGTCGCCGAGCTCCACGACGCCTACTCCATCAGCGGGCTCCTCGCCATCGAGGACGTCGGCTTCACGGCCAAGGGCGCCGCCGGCGCGGCCTTCGCCGAGGGCCAGTTCGCCGTCGGCGGGAAGACCGCGGTGAACACCTCCGGAGGCCTCAAGGCGCAGGGACGTCCGTTCGGCGCCGTCGGCGTAGCGCAGGTCGTCGAGCTCGTCCGGCAGCTCCGAGGTCAAGCGGAGGGGCGCCAGGTCAACGGCGCGACCGTCGGTCTTGCCCACAGCGTCGGCGGCACCGGAGCGACCAGCGTGGTTCATCTGCTGGAGCGGACCAACTAGGAGGAAGGCATGTCGATCGCACGCTTCTGGCGCGAGACCCCCCGACGGTACAACCTGGGCGGGAGCCGCTGCACGGTCTGCGCGAGCGTCTACTTCCCGCCCCGGGTCGTCTGCCCGAGCTGCAGCGCGCATCGAGCTTCGCTGGGCAAGATGGAACCGTTCCAGCTCTCCGGGGACGGCACCGTTCTGTCCTACACGGTGATCCACGACCCGGCCGAGGGCTTCGAAATGCTCGTCCCGTACGCCCTCGCCTTGGTCCAAACTCCGGAAGGCCCGGTGCTGACCGGCGAGGTCGTGGACATGGACCCCCACGAGGTCCGGATCGGCCTCACCGTCCACGCCACGTTCCGGAAGCTGCGGGAGGAAGGGAAGGCCGGAGTCATCCACTACGGCTACAAGTTCTCCCCCTCGGAGGAGGCCGGTCGGCCTCCGAAACCGGCCGAGGCGCCGGAACCGGTGGGCGAGCCGACGCCGCGGGGGCGGGCGGAGGCGTGAGCGAGCGGCGCGTCACGGACGATGGCGCGGGCCCTTCGGTCCCGCCCGATGCCGAGTACGCCGACGGCTACCTCGAGGGGTACGCCGAGGGCTTGCGTGAGGGGCTGCGCGAGCTCCTGGTGCACGCCTCGCAGGGCCACACGACGAGCGAGCTCCGCGTCCTCGTGAAAAGCCGCATCTCCCGGATCCCCGAGGATGTCGAGCTCAAGCGCAAGCATCTCCTCTCCCCGCCGAGGAAGTCGGCTTGGGAGCCGCTCCTGAGGCCGCAGCAGCCCGCTCCCGGCGGCACAGCGCTGAGCGGGGGTTCCGCTCCGGAATGGACCCCGGGCCGGGCCTATCTTTTCCGCGAGGAGCGGCCCCGGGCGGCCGTGCGATTCGCCCAGACGCTGGCCCAGAAGCACGCGCGCGTCCTCTGGATCAGCTTCGACGCGCCTCCTTCGCTGCAGATCGCCGACCGGCAGGTGGAGTGGCTCCGCCCCCGCGTGAGCCGGCCCGGCGAGGACGAAGGCGGCGTGGGCGCCGATCCTGGTGCGATCGCCGGCCGGATCAAGGAGCGCGGCGCGGACCCCCCGCTCCTCGTCTACCTGGACGCGCTCGAGGAGCTCCGAACTCAGTACGGCAGCGAGCTCACGCTGCGCTTCTCGAGCTGGCTCGGCCAGTGGGTCTCCGGCAGCGTCTCGACCGTCGTGGCCTCCGTCGACGACGGCACCTTCGGCGAGCCCGAGCGCCGGCGGCTGCAGCGGTCGTTTCATATTCTCGCCTAACTGAGCGGCCACCGGGTAGGCGCGCGTGGAAATCGCGTTCTTCACCGACAGTTACCTGCCGATCCACGATGGGGTCGCCAAGGAGACGCATGCCCTCGCGCGGGCCGTGCGCCGGCTCGGCCACGGCGTGACGGTCTTCACCGCGCAGCCGTCCGGCCCGTCGGTCCCCAAGGAGGAGGAGATCGATGGGGTACCCATCGTGCGGAGCCGCTCCCTCCCCGTGCCCTTCTACAACCAGTACCGCTGGGCGCTCTTCCCCTTCCGCCGACTCAGGCAGCGGCTCCAGGACCGCGTCGACGTCGTCCACCTGTTCTCGCAGGGCATGATGGGCAATGCCGGCCTGCTCGTCGGCCGCCGACTGCGCCGGCCGGTCCTCGGCACCTTCAACACCGACATCTACGCGATGCGCACGAGCTTCCCCCGGACCTACCCCGTTCGGCTGTTCTTCCGGGTCGCCCGGCTCTGGACCCTCGGGCTGTACTACCGCTGCGACCTCACCACGGCGCCCTCCGGGCATGCGCGCCAGGCACTGCTGGAGCACGCGTCCAAGCCCTGGCGGCGGCCCATCGAGGTGGTCGAAAACGGCGTGGAGCTCGATCGGTTCCACCCGGGGATCGACGAGCCGGACTGGCGGGAGCGCTGTGGCCTCGGCCGGGAGCCCATGGTCACCTTCCTGAGCCGCCTGACCTCCGACAAGGGCGTCCACCGGTTCCTGGACGCCGTGGAGCGCCTACCCGCGCTCCTGCCCTTCACCGCCGTGATCGGCGGCGTGGGACCGGAGGCCGCCTCGATGCGCCAGCGCATCGCCGCGAGCCGTTACCTCTCCCAGCGGGTCCGTTACCTCGGGCCGATCGCCGAGGAGGAGAAGCCCGCGCTCCTGGCGCAGAGCGACCTGCTCGTGCTCCCTTCGACCTCGGACACTGCGTCCATCGTGATGCTCGAAGCCATGGCCTGCGGAGCCTGCGGGGTCGCCTCGAACGTGGGCGGGCCCGCCGCCATCGTGCAGGACGGCCGGACCGGTCGTCTCGTGCCGCCGGAGCCCGGCCCCCTCTCCCGGGCGATCGGCGAGCTGCTCGCCGACCCCGGCCAGCGCCACCGGCTCGCCGCGAACGGCACCCAGTGGGTCCGGAGCGAGGCCTCGATCGAGCGCTCCGCGCGCCGCTTTATCTCTCTGTACTCGCTCTTACTCGAGGAACGGGGGATCCCTGCCGCTCGCAGCACCGGCTGAACTCGAATCGCTCGCCCGTCTCGGCGGTCCGGAACGGCACGACGCGGCCAGCCAGCTCTCGCTCGAGCGGGCGGTCGACGAGTACCTTCCCCGACGTCGGGCCCCGCTGGCGAGCTTCGCCCTCGAGGTCAACGGGCAGAGCTTCGCGACGGGCATCTCGGCGCTGCTCGCTCCCGGGACCGCCTTCACGTCCGCCACGATCTCGCTGCAGCACCCGGCGCGCGACGCGGGCGACTGGGCGTACCTCCGGCCGTTCGCCACGCTCGCGCTGTCCGAGGACGGCTCGGCCGTGCTGCGCGGCGCCGAGGGCGGGACGACGCGGGCGATGGCCCGGATCCTCCTACGCGAGCAGTTCGTACCGCTCGCCGGCGCGCGGATCGCGGGCACGGCGCGGCCGGGTCTGTTCACGTTGCCGGAGTTCGCGCGATTCGTCCGCGCCACCGGGACCGTCCCCTTCTCGATCGCGCTCGCCCTCTACTTCGCCGACGAGCGCGTCCGGTACGACCTCGACCTGCTCGACGACCTGCTCCTCCCGGACCCCCGCGCCGGCCGCCTGCGCGCCGGCAGTCGGGTCCGACGAAGCCCGCGCCTGTCCCACTCGGTCGACCTGCTGGTCTCTCGCGGGGAGCTGACGCTCGCCTCGGCCCGCGCGCTCGAGGCGATCGTCGAGTCGCACGGCCTCACGCTCGTCGAGCTCGCCCCGCTCTTCCACGGGGTCCGCGAGCTCGGGAGCTCGGCGCTGTACGCTCTGCTCTCCCGTCGGCTCGTCACCCTCGATCGACGCACCGGGGTCTACCGGCCCCGGCTCGAGGCGTTCCAGTCGACCGCGGCCCGGCTGCGAGAAGCCAGCGAGCCGCCGATGCGGCCGCTGGTGGACCCGCACCTGCGCTCGAGCGTGGCCGAGCTGCTCGCGGCGGCCGACTCCCGCGCGACCTGCCCGCTCTGCGGCACCCCCCTGCCGCCCCGGCACCGGGCGCTGCTGTGCGAGAACTGCGAGAAGAAGGTCGACGCGCCGGCCGCGGCCCGCTCGTCGTAGAACGGGCCTGTCGGGACTCTCCGCGTCGGGGCGCGGTGCCTCGACGCCTTTGAACCCGAGACTGCTGGCTTAGAAGGCCAGTACTTTGTCCAGGCTAAGCTACAGGCCCGGCGGGCGCTAGCGTCCGAGTCACTCTTAGACTTTGGCCCGGACCGAGGGCCGGGCTTCGGAGCCGAGGGCGTGGCCGATGAGGTGGGCGAGCCGTAGCGGCTCGGGCCACCGGCCGTTCACGATGGATCGCTCGATGATTGCCGTCGCCTCGGTCCGTGTGCACCCGACGACCCCCACCCAGAGAGGGCCACCCCCGACCGAGACTCGGAACAAGCGCGGAGCGCGAACGAGCGCCCCGCGGTTGGCGAACTCCCGGGGGACGTACTTCCGAAGTG
>DASYZY010000184.1:0-15274 GCA_035945735.1 Thermoplasmata archaeon | reverse complement strand
CAGGAACGGCGGCAGGGAGGCCAGCGCCATCCACTTCGTCGCGGTGCTGTAGGTGACCTGGGCTCCCCCCGTGTCGCCGGAGCGGGCGAACCGGACCAGCACCGGCAGCAGAATGTACCCGAGCGAGCCGACACCGACGAGCAACAAGCGCGCGAGGGAGATCGAGGCGCCGTACGACCCGACGACGCGGGGGTCGAACAGGCCCAGGATCAGCGTATCGCCGGCGTTGGCCACATAGCCGAGCAGCGAGACGGCGAACAGCGGGAGAGCGAAGTTCCACAGTCGGCCGGCCATGGCCGGCGCCACCGGCCCCGGCTGGAGGTGCCGGGGGAGTCGGAGGAGGAGGTACGCCAGCAGTCCGAGCAGCATGGCCGCGCTCGCCAGGACGTAGGCGAGCACGGCGGTCGTGAAGGTGAGCGAGCCGCGGTCGGCGCCGAACAGTAGCAGGAAGCCGATGAAGAGGGTCGGATTCAGCACCTGGATGAAGTAGGCGTTCGCGCGAACGTCCTCGAACCCCTGGAAGATGGCCGCGATCTCGGAGGAGAGGACCGAGAAGCCGATCGAGATCGCGAAGAGCTCGAGCGCGAGACCCAGGGTGCTGCCCCCGAACAGGACGCTGAAGCGGCTCGAGGTGACCACGAGCAGCACCGAGAGCGCGATCGCGGCGGGCAGCACGAGCGCGAAGCCCGCCCGGACGATGCCACGGCGCTCGGCGTCGCTCGCGACGAACGGGATGTTGCGCGCGACCGCCTGGGGGATGCCCAGGTTCGCGAACGCCGCGAGCAGACCGGTGAAGGAGATCGCGTAGTAGAACTCGCTCCACTGGAGCGCGCTCAGTTCCCGGACCACGAGCACGCGGGCGACGAAATTCAGCGCGATCCACACCAGGGTGGCCACGAGCAGCAGCAGCGTGCCGCGGGTGACCGAGCCGAGGGCCGCGCGGGTCTCCGAGCTCCCCTCCGGCACGGCGGTTCAATCCGGTGGGAGCGTCCCTCCCCTATAGAGGTGAACGGGTTCGAGCAGTCGGTATAGCGTCGTACGACTAGCCCGGCCGTGCCGGTGCCCGGGCCGGGCGGAGCCGCGTGGGGAGTCGAGCTGCTCCTCTTCGGTCTCCTCTGCCTGCCGCTCGGCGAGCTGCTCCGACGCGTCCTGGGCGGCTACATCGGGCTGTTTCGGGGGAGCTCCGCGATCGAGCGCGGGCTGCTCGACCTCTACCTCGCCGGCGGCGCGCTCTACCTGGTCGGCTGGCTCCCGCTCGAGTATCCGGAGACCCCGGCCGCCCTGCTGGGGGTCGGGGCTGGGCTCTGGGGGCTCATCCGGCGCCGAGCGATCTCCCCCGAACCGCCGGCCGACTGGAGCGAGCTCCTCTCCGCCACCGGTGCCCTCCTCGCGGCCCTGTCGTTCGGCCTGTTCCTGCTCGAGATCGTGGCGGCGGAGTCGGCCCCGAGCGGAAACACCTTCGATTCCTCGATCCTCTCGGCCTACGTCGGGCTCACCGGCCTGCACCACCAGCTACCGAGCTCGCTGGCCCCCATCGCCCCGCAGGCGATCGCCTATCCGCAAGGTGCTACCGCCTGGTTCTATGCCGCGCAGGCGATCTTCGGAGTTCCTTCGGAGCGGACGGCGCTGCTCGTCACCCCCCTCTTCCTCGCTCTCGCACCGGTCGGTGCCTATCTCTGGGGCCGAGCCTGGTGGGGGAGCACCCGAGCCGGCCTCATCCTGGCGGGGCTCGTCGTGCTGTTCGCGAGCTGGCCCCGTCTGCTCGTCTCGGGGTCCAACGATTTCGTCCTCAGCTTCCCGCTCGTACTTCTGCTCTGGTCCTGGACCCCTCGCTGGTTCCGGGCCACGCCGCCGGGAGCGGCCGACGCGGTCGGCTTCGGCCTGACGGCCGGCCTCGCTGCGTCGTTGAGCCCCACGGGGCCCGAGGTCTGGTTCCTCGCCCTGCCGCTGGCGTGGAGCCTGCTGCCCTCGTCCCGGGGCGCCGACGTGAGGCGGAGGTGGAGCGCGGGCCTGATCTCATTGCTGGTCGCGCTCCTCGTCCTGCTGCCGAGCCTTTCGGTGATCGCGAGGAGCGGGGGCGGCTCGGCCGGCTTGCCCAGCCAGATCCCTTCTCCCACCGGGGCCCCGCTCGGGCTCACCTCCGGCCAGCTCGTCGGTCTGCTCGATCCGTTCCTGTTTCGGAGCAGCGATGTGTGGCTCTCGCCCTTCCCGATCGTGCGGGCCGAGCTGGCCCTCCTCTTGGGCCTCGGAGCGGCGCTCCTCGTGCTCGATCTCGCCTCGCGCCCGGCCCGGCGCGAGTGGAAGGCCGCCGGCGGGGGACTCGCGATGTTCTCGGTCGGCGCCGCCCTCCTGCTCCTTCAGCTTCGGGGCGAACCGAGCACCTCCCTCCTCGCCGGCGTCACCAACACCAGCGAGATCTCGATCCTGCTCCTCACGCTCCTCCTCGCGGTCGTCGTCGTGCCCCTGCTCCGCTTGGGCGAGCTCCTCGCCACCAGCCTCCCGAACATGCGCGGCTCCGAGGCGCCCCGGCGCCCGGGGGAGGCTCGGTCCACGGTGGGGGCGCCCCAGGCGTCTCCCTCGCGTCGTGCGGGCCGACTCGCCCTGTTGCTAGCCGTGGGGACGCTCGTGGTCCTTCCCGGTGTCGTGGTATCGGCGACGGACGCCCCCGGGTACTTGCACGGACTGTACGTCTCCGTCGGGAACACGAGCGGCGCCGACTACGAGCTCTTGGAGTGGGCGACGGGCCATCTGCCTGCCGGGGCCCGCGTGCTGGCGGCGCCCGGCAGCGCCGCCCAGTTCCTCGCCGGCCTGCGGCCGGATCTGGCCCTGGTCTACCCCGTCGAGCCGGTCTCGGCCAATCGGAGCTATCTGGCCGTCACCTCGGAGCTCGACAGCGGCACGCTCGACGCGGCCGGGCGAGGCGACCTGTCCGTGCTGGCGATCCAGTACATCGCCGTGACCCAGGCCAACAATCGGCTCTGGCCCGCCTACTCGCCGGCGCCGCTCCTCGCCGCCCCTTCGTCCTATCCGCTGCTCTTCGAATCGGGAGATGCGTACCTCTTCTCGGTCGCGGCAACCTGACCGGCGCGCGAGCGCGGGCGGCGGGACGACCGTTTCGACTTCGCGGGCCAGGGCTTCCCACGCGACTCCGGTCCGACCCGGCTCCTTCGTCGCCGCCGGCGTTGACTCGAGTACAGGAGTGCGAGGACCCGGCGGCCCGGTACCCACTCGCCACTCTCGGCCTCCGCCCGAGCCCGTTTCGACCCCCCCTCCCCAGCCCGCGGCCCGGGGCGCCACCGGAACCCTTGCGCCCGAAGGATCCTCCAGATCCCACCGCGGGAGTACCGATACCCCCACCGAGGCTCCACGGCCTCGGCGAGCGCCGACAGGGTCCAGCGCCCGCTCGGGGCCCCCCAGCGCCGAGGTCGTCCGGCCAACACTCGTCCCAGCCGGGCCTGAACCCGCCGATCGACCCGTGGGGGACGGCCGGGGCGCGGAGTGGCTCGAAGCGAGCTCGGTCCGCCCGAGTCGGCTCGGCGGCGCCAACGCCCGACCGCGGTCCGACTCACCGACAGGAGCCTCGCGACCTGGGCCGGAGAATGTCCCGCGGCGAGCAGCTCGATGCCTTCGTGGCGCCGGGATTCGAGCATGGCCGCGTTCCGCCGTGCGTAGTGCCACCGGGCCATCGCGGTCGCACCACCGCTCTCCGGTTCGTAAACCTATTTCCTAGACACGCCTCGGAAATAGCGGGAGCCCGTGCCTCCCGCGATGGCGAAGGTTCCCCCCCGGTTCTTCGGCCCGATGCTGGTCGTCCGCGACTTCGATGCGGCCCTCACCTTCTACCGCGACATCCTGGGGCTCGAAGGCGAGGGCGAGAGTCCCTACGCCGAGTTCGGTAGCGCGGGGAGCTCGAAGCTCGTCCTCCTCGACCACGCCTTCTGGAAGACCGTCGGTGGCCTCGGCGGGCCGACGCCCCGGGCCTGGAAGCGGGAGGGGATGGTGCTGGCCGTCCAGGTCGAAGATGCGGACGCCGAGTACACGCGGATCAAGTCCAAGGGGGTCGCGATCGCCTCCCCCCCGTCCGACCGCCCGATGATGGGGCTGCGCAACTTCCAGGTCTACGACCCGGACGGCAACGTGGTCGAACTGACGTCGAGCCTCAAGAGGCCGCCCAAGCGCGCCTCCGCCCCAGACGCCTGACGCGGGCCGGGAGCCGCAACTCGTCCGCGGCCTCCGGCCGCTGGCATTCCGGTTGGCCCGTTACAGGAACTCGTGCAGGAGGGATTCCTTCCCGGCGAGCCCAGCCGGCTGGTGGGCGAGCGGGCCGGCGGAGAGCACTTCCTCGAGGTCCTCGTAGGTGGGCCGCTCGGTCTGGTAGAACAGGCCGATCGGGATCTTCTCCCCCCACTCGAGCGACCGGGCGTAGGCCTGCCCGATGTCGGCCGGGTTGTGCCCGGAGCTCTCGAGCTTGTAGACCCGCTGGCGGAACCAGTCGAACGTGTTCAGCTTGTTGTACGTGACGCACGGGCTGAGGGCATCGACGAAGGCGAACCCTCGGTGCTTGATCCCGTTGGCCACCAGGTCGGCCATGTGCTTCACATCGCCCGAGAAGCCGCGGGCCACGTACGTCGCGCCGCTGGCGAGAGCGAGCGCGATCGGGTCGATCGGGTTCTCGATCACGCCGTCGGGGGTGGACTTGGTCTTGTGGCCCATCATCGACGTCGGCGAGGCCTGGCCTGTCGTGAGGCCGTAGATCTGGTTGTCCATGACGATGTAGACCAGGTCGACGTTGCGCCGCATCGCGTGCACGAAGTGACCCGCGCCGATCCCGAAGCCGTCCCCGTCGCCGCCGGTCACGACGACGGTGAGGCCGTGGTTCGCCCAGCGGATCCCCTCGGCGACCGGCAGGCTGCGGCCGTGGATGCCGTGGAAGCCGTAGGCGTTGAGGAAATGCGGGAGGTTCGACGAGCAGCCGATGCCGCTGACGATCACGACCTGCTCGGAGGGCACCTGCAGCTTCTTGAGCGCCATCTCGGCGGCGGCGATGACGCCGTAGTCGCCGCAGCCGGGACACCAGGTCGGCTTGGTATCGGACTTGCCGACCACCATCTTGAGCGGCGTCGGGGTGGGCGCGGCGGCCGCCATCGCGCTATCGGCCATCGAGCACCTCCAGTGCGCGGCCCACGATCTCCATGGGATAGAACGGTTCCCCGTCGTACTTCAGGAGCCGCTGGGGGAACTCGAGCCCGGTCTCGGTCCGCAGCAGCCGCCCGAGCTGACCGGAGAAGTTCGCTTCGACGAGCAAGGTCCGCTTCGCCCCGCCGAGCAGGGACTTCGTGCGCTCGACCTGCACGGGATAGACCGTCGGGAAGTGGACGAGGTTGGTGCGCCGGCCCTTCCCGGCCAGGATCGCCATCGCGTCCCGCACCGCGCCGATCGTCGACCCCCACGCTACGAACGTGAGGTCGGCGGTCTCCGGACCCTCCCGGACCGGCGGCGGCGACTCCCGGGCAAGCCCGTCCAGCTTGTGCATCCTCTTGTCCATCATCTTCCGGCGTTCCTCCACCCAGTGGGGAATGCCGGACTTGACGTCCGAGATCAGGTGGCCCTTCTCGTCGTGCTCGTCCGAGCCGGCGATCCAGTTGAGCCCCTTCTGTCCGGGGAGCGAGCGGGGGGACACTCCGCTCTCGGTGTACTTGTACCGCAGGTACTCGCCGCCGTTGCCGTGACCGTTCGGCGCGAGGAGCAGCGACGGGATCGGGACGTTGAAGTCGATCTCGGAGCGGTCGACGGTCGCCGAGCTCTCCGACAGGTGCAGGTCGCTCGCGAGCAGCACGGGGGTCTGCCAGTTCTCGGCGAGCGAGAAGGCATGGATCGCCGCTCGGTAGGCGTCGGCCGGATGCGACGGGGCGAGGATCGCCCGGGGGAACTCGCCCTGGCCCGCCCCGAGCATGAGGTTCAGGTCGCCCTGCTCGGTCTTGGTGGGCAGTCCGGTCGACGGTCCCGAACGCTGGGACTCCACCACGACCAGCGGGATCTCGCACATCCCGGCCATGCCGAGCGCCTCGACCATCAGGGAGAAGCCGCCACCGCTCGTCGCCGTCATGGACCGGACACCTCCGAAGGAGGCCCCGATCGCCATGTGGATCGCGGCGAGCTCGTCCTCGGCCTGCTTGACCACGACCCCGGTCTCGCGCGAGTGCGCGGCGAGCCAGTGCATGATCGTCGACGCCGGCGTCATGGGGTACTGGGAGAGGAACTTGAGCCCCGCCGCCGCGGCCCCCAGCGCGATCGCCTGGTTGCCGGTCATGAGCAGCTTGGGCTCGCCGGATTTCTCGACGGCGTGGGCGTGCGGGGGGCGCTGTCCCTTCGCGTGGGCGTAGCCGTCGGCGGCGCAGGCGAGGTTCCAGTCGACCACCTCGCCCTTCTTCTTACCGAAGGAATCGGAGATCGCCTGCTGCAGCAGCTCCAGCGGGATGCCGGCGAGGTAGGCGACCGCGCCCATCCCGGCGGCGTTCTGCAGGATCGACTGGGGGGTGTGCTTGCGCGCGAGCTCGAGCGTCGGGACCGTGAGCGCGCTCACCCCGACGGGGATCTTCGCGGGGTCGAGCGTGAACTTCTCGGGATCGTAGATCACGACCCCGCCTTGGCGGAGCGTGGGCAGGTGGACCTCGGCCGTCTGCAGGTCGAGCGCGTACAGGACATCGCAGCCGTCGCCCTGGGAGTAGAACCGGTCGGCACCGGCCCTCGCCTGGAACCAGACGTGACCGCCGCGGATCACCGACTGGTAGGCGTTGAGGCCGAAGACGTGCAGGCCCATCCGCGAGAAGGCCTTCGCGACGGTGTCCCCGACGCTGGCGATGCCGTCCCCCGCCTGACCACCGGCGCGGACGGAGATCTCGTGCATTCTTCCGTTTCGAACCAGGGTCCGTTTATGGCGTTTGTGTCAGCCCGAGAACTCAGCGCGGACCGACCGTCCGCCCGACGTCGGACCGGCCGCCGAACCGGCGAGGGAGCGGCAAACCACTTACGCCGCTCCGGGGTGCTTGGAGCCGTGGTCCCACCCCTGCGGGTACTCCTGTTCGCCGGGGCGCGGGAGGCGGCCGGAACGCGCGAGCTCCTCCTCGAACTAGGGCCCGGAGACACTCCGGTCACCGAAGTGCTGCGGGTCCTCCAGCAGCGGCACCCGCGGCTCGGCCCGATCCTCGCGAGCAGCCGGCTGGTGCGCAACGGAGAGTACCTCCGCGGCCGGTCGGGCTCGGTTCGACCCGGCGACGAGTTCGCCGTCCATCCGCCCTACAGTGGAGGGTAGCCGGTGCAGGCCCGGATCCAGCGCGAGCCCATTCGGGTCGAGGCGGCCTACCGGGCCCTGGCCGACGACGGCTCGGGCGGGGTGGCGCTCTTCGTCGGCAAAGTGCGACCGGATCGCACCGCCCGCGGTCGTACGGTGGCCTTGGAGTACGAGGCCCACCGCGAGGTCGCCGAGCGCGAGCTCGACCGGCTGGGCAGCCTCGCCCGACGGAAGTTCGGGGTGCGGCGCGTCCTGCTGTGGCACCGGGTGGGGCGACTGCGGGTCGGCGAGGCCTCCGTGATCATCGGCGTCGCCGCCGCCCATCGGGCCCCCGCGCTCGCCGCCGCCGGATGGTTGATCACGGAGCTCAAGCGTACGGCGCCGATCTGGAAGACCGAGCTCCAACCCGCCCGCCCGATTCGACGGGTTCCCAAGAGCGGGCGCTCGCGCACCGGGCGGCCCGCGAGGCGGTAGCTTCCGCGGGTCGCGCCCCAGATCCGCCGGCGCCTCCCGTTCCGTCAGTCGCCCGTTATATAGCGCGCCTCGGTCATTCGACCGATGTCGGCGTCTCCGCCGTCCGCACCGCCCGCTCCCGGCGGCGCTCGCCGGCCCGGGCCGGGCGCGGGGCTCCAGCGGATGGAGAAGGGTGCGCTGCGTCACGTCGTGGCGATCGGCAGCGGCAAAGGTGGGGTCGGCAAGTCCTCGGTGACGGTCGCCCTCGCCGGGGAGCTGCTGCGTCGAGGACTGACCGTCGGCATCCTGGACGCCGATATCGGCGGCTCCTCGATCCCCAAGCTCGTCGGAGCGGCCGGCCCGCTGCTGGACCGCGGCGAAGGGATCGAACCGGCGGTCACCCCGGGCGGCCTCCGGCTCGTCGCCTCCCAGTTCCTCGTGGAGGAGGCCGAGACGCCCGTCGTCTGGCGTGGACCGCTCGTCACCCGGCTCATCATGCAGTTCTACGGCGGAGTGAACTGGGGCGCCCTCGACTACCTGCTCGTGGACATGGCACCCGGGACCAGCGACGTGCCGCTGACCGTGTTCCAGACCCTGCCGCTCGATGGGATGCTCTTCATCGCGAGCCCGCAGGAGCTCGCCACGCTGATCGTGAAGAAGGCGATGAACATGGCCCGCGACCTCCACGTACCCCTGCTCGGCCTGGTCGAGAACCTCGCGTACCTCGCCTGCCCGCACTGCGGCAAGGAGATCGAGCCGTTCGGCCCCGGCCGAGGCAAGGCCCTGGCCGACGAATACGGCATCCCGGTCGTGGCCCGTCTCCCGATCGACCCGGCGATCTCGGCGCGGGGGGACTCGGGGGGCCTGCTCGAGTACTCGAGCCCCGCGATCACGCAGCTCGGGGACGGATTCCTGGCCGCCCTCGATGCGGCGAAGAAGCGCGAGCTCACGGTGCTCTAGGCCCGGCCAGCGACGAGAACGGGATCTGCTCCGTCGCCACGCCGAGCTTGGCGAGCGCCGCGCACAGCCCGGGGAGGTGGGCATCGCCGACGACCGCGGCGAGCCGGGGCAGGCCGCGCCGCTGCGCTTCGGCGAGCCGGGCCGCCATGTGCTCGTTCCGGTCGTCGAGGAGCACGCGAGCGACCCCCGGCATCGCTTGGCGCAGCTCGTCGAGGTAGCTGGCCGGCTCGGCGCGGTACGCCTCGATCTGACCTTTGACCAACGGGGCCGGGATGAACAGCCCGACCACCGCGCCCGTCAGGATCGTGAGGCGCTCCTTCACGGAGAGCGAGCGCACGAGCCGGGCCAACGTCTCCCGGATCGGGTCATCGATCAGGAGGACCGGCAGCTTCCGCTCCCCGGCGATCTGGGCCGCGGTGCGCATCTCCGCGCCGGCGCCGGCTCCCAGCTCGTCGCCGAGCCGCTGCTGCATCTGGCCCCAGAGGCGGAGGAGGAGCGGCCCGCCCCCCCGGCGGTTTCCGTCTCCCGCGGGGGCGAGCAGGGCGCGGTACCGGTCGGCGTCGAGCTCGAGGGCGATCGCATCCAGCGGGCGGGCCTCGAGCTGGCGCCGGAGCCCCACTGCGAGGTCCACGACGTGGGCCACCCCGATCACCACCACGCGGGCCGGGGCCGCTTGCGCCGCCACGCCCCCGGAGCGACCGCTCCGATTAAGGCGGAGCGGGTCCGCACAAGCCCAAATACCGCACCGGGGTCGGCCGCGCCGATGGCTTGGACGATCTTCGCCGTGCCGAGCGCCAAGCGGACCGAACTCGAAGCCGCGCTCCACGACGACCTCGTCGGCCGGCAGAGCCAGACGATCCGGGACGCGAGCGCCGCCGGGGGGCCCTCCGGCACCCTCTACGTGATGGTGGAGGGATCCGCCGAGCCCATCGCCCGCGCCGCCAGCCTGCTCGGACCGATCGGCACCCAGCTGAAGGGCGACGAGGCCGAGAAGCTCTACGCCCGGTTCAAGTCCGACGAGGAGTCGGCGAGCGCCGGCATGGGCCTGTTCTTCACTGAGTAGGGTCCTCGCTCTCGGGCGGGGCGTGGGAGATCTCGGTGTCCTCGCCGGATCCGAAGGTCTGCTGCAGACGCCGGTAGAGACCGTCGAGCCCGCTGCGCTCGTTGGCCGAGGTGGGCAGGAGGCTCGCCAGCGGCGCCAGCGCCTCGATGGCGCGGTACATCTCGGCGGAGAGCTGCACATCCGGCAAGGGGGCCTCGCCCGAGACCGCATCGCCGAGCCGGCCCGGCTCTTCCGCCCAGGCGACCAGCTCCTCCACGCGCTCCGGCGGCAGGAGATCGGTCTTGGTGAGCAGGTTCACCGTGGGCAGCCGGAACCGGAACTCGACGGTCGCCGACAGCAGCAGGAGCGACACGAACCCGGAGGGGCTCTTGGCGAGGTTGGGGTCGAAGAGGAAGGCGATCGCGCTCCGCTCCCCGCCCAGCGCCTCGACGATCGCGCGCGAGGACTCGCGGAAGGCGAACAGCTCGACCTGGCCCGGCGTGTCCACGAGGACGAAATCGGTGCGCATCTCCTCGAGCGCCTTCTTCACCTCGAAGATCTTGAGCGCGATCAGGTCGGCGGCGGCGACCTGACCGCCGTTCGGCCCGAGCCCGTACTCCGCCATCACGTCGGACAGGCGCACCCATTCGCGGATGTCGACATCGGCCTCGCCCTCGGCCGTCTCGGTGCCCGGGTCGAGGTTGACGACGACGGAATCGTGCCCGGCGCTCTTGAGCCACTCCGCGTAGGCGATGACGAGCCGGGTCTTGCCGGCGCCGGCGGTGCCGGTGAAGTAGACGGTCCCGGGCTCTTCGGGCATTAGCCGGCCCCCTTCGGGCCGGCGTGCGTCCGGAGGTCGTCGGCCAACCGCCGGAGGAAGGCGGTCTTGCTGGTCCCCTTCTGCTTCGTCACCTTGAGCCGGCCCGGGGCGAGCGGGTCTCGCGTGTACGCCTTGTCGGCCTCGATCTCTGCGGTGAACCCCAGCCGCTTCGCGGCCTCCGCCATCGACTCCAAGGTAGGACTCGTGGGGGCCGAACCTTGAGGAACCCGCCGGCCGAGCGCGCGGGTGGTCGACCGGTCGAGGTAGGCCGGGTAGACGTAGAAGTGGTCGGGCATACCCCGACGACCGCCTAGGAGCTCGAGGGCTTCGCGACCCGGACGGCGTTGAGCACGCCATCCTGGCCGGGTCGGGAGCGCACCTGAACGAGCCCCAGGTCGGTCTCGAGGAGCGCGCCGCGGGTGATGATGTTGCGTTGGACGTAGTTGGGATTGGCCGGGTTCTCGCGGACGGTGACGATCTTGGCGACCTGCATCTTCTTGGTCGCCGGGTCGTAGACGTTGACCGTCGGGGCCGTCAGGATCCGCATCTTGAGGTTGCCCCCGCGCCCCCAGTAGGGCTTCACGTGGCCGGCGCCCACCGTCGCGTGCTGGACCTCGGGAGCGATCTCGAAGCGGCGCTTGCCCCGGATCGGGCGGAGCCGCCCGCCGCTCGGGCTGCGCTTGGAGCGGCCCTGCCAGATCCCCATCGGTGTCCTCGGAGGGCGCGCCAGCCGAGGCGTTCTATAATAGGTTTCTCGGAAGCGACCCGAGCTCCGATCTGGCGGTCCGTCCGAGGCCACCGGCACCTCGGTGCCCCCGACGTGGCCTCGGGGCACCCGAGCGGTCGCACCGCGATCCCCTTCGGGCTCAGGTGCGCTTAAGATTCCAACGCGGCGTCGGCGGTCCGAGGTCGCGCCGTGGGGCGGACGGTACGCGAGATCGCGACCGGCGACGAGCCGCCCGAGCTGGTGGCGCGCCAGGTGGACCGCTGGCTCGCGCAGCACGGCTTCAACGTCCTCCTCCGGGCGGCGGACGGCTCCGAGCAGACCCTCCCCCGCTGGGACGGCGACATGGTGCTCCATCCGAAGCCGGGCGCCCTCGTGGCCCTGCTCTCGGTGACGGGCGGCGCCGCCATCGTCTTTGAGATCGGGTTGCCGGGAGTCGCCGGCGCATCGCCCCTCCAAGTGGCCGGCTACGTGACCAGCCGGGGGCCCGGATGGAAGGGCAAAGAGTACGACCTCACGCCGTCCGGCGTCGCGGTCGCGACGCTACCACGTCGGAAGGGCCTCGAGCTTCTGGAGGACCTGGTGCGATCGGTGGGGAGTGCCACCGGATCGGCGCCGGCGCTCGACGCCCCGCTCGCCTCTGCGGCGCCGTCCCTCACGTCGCTGGGAGCCCGCTCGTACTCGCTAGCTCCGGCGCAAGCGTATGCTCCGGTGCCCTCCGGCGGAGCTTCGCCGGCGGCCGCGCCGTCGGGAGGGTCCTCCTCCGAAGCCCTTCCCGGCAAGGTCCGTCCCTACCGGTGGAGCGATCGAACGCTGGCCTCCAAGACCTTCCCGTTCACCTACTCCACGAGCCTGCCGCCGATGACCGCCCTGCGCCTGCAGGCCCAGCTCTCCCGGGTACTGGATTCCATCGGGTTCCCGATGATTTACTCGGCCCTCCCCATGTTCGATGGGAAGCCGGAGAAGGTGGACCGCTTCAATCGGCATCGGGGGCTGGTGGTGGGTGAACGCCACCTTCGACTCGATCTCGCCCTGCGGCAGCGGGCCCGGAACACGGGGATCGGGGTCGGTCTAGGCGCAGCGGCCATCGCGGGCGGTCTCGTCTACCTAGTCGCGACCGGATACCACGGGCCGCTCCTGCTCGGTGCGGCGCCGCTCGGGATACTCATCGCCATCGCGCTGGGCTCCGTCACCTCCCGGGGTTCGTTCGACAGCGAGATCGTGTGGGTCGAGTACGCCGCGGCCTCTCCACCGGTCGAGCAGCTCACCGACAGCGGTCAGACGGTTCAGTTCGACCTGCGCATCGGCGCGGGGACCGTGGCCTCCCAGAACTGGGCCGGCAAGTACTCCAGCGGCCGGAACCTGAAGGCGTTTCGCGCTCCGAATCCAGAGCTCTCCGGCGTTCCCCGCGATCTCTCGACGCGGCTCGCCGCCGCGCTTCAAGCCTCGCCCTAAGGCTCGTCGGTGACGCTCGTCGGGGCGAACGGGGGTTCCCTCCGTCCCTGCGACCCAAGATGGGCGCGGAATGGTCGGTTCGTCCGCCCCGCTATGAGCCGCCGCGACGTGGCCCGGCATGCGGGAGCCTCCGGCGCCCCCGAGGACGTTGCCGGCGCCTCGGACCGGTCGCTGGGTGCTCGGCCTCGATGAGGCCGGCCGAGGCAGCGTCCTCGGTCCCCTGGTAATCGGCGGGTTCCTCGCGCCCGAAGAGCGGCTGAACGAGCTTCCCTCGCTCGGCGTTCGCGACTCCAAGCAGCTCAACGCCCGAACCCGACTCGAGGTGTACGGCCGCCTCGCCCACGTGGGCGAGTGCGCCAGCGTGAGCTTCTCACCGGCCCAGATCGATCCCTGGGTGCGCCGGGGCGGGCTCAACCGCCTGGAGGCGCTCGGGTTCGCGCAGTTGGTCCGGCGCCTCCAACCGCACCGGGTCGTCGTGGACGCGTCCGATCCGGTCGCCGAACGCTTCGGTCGGGAGGTCGAACGCCTGTCCGGTAGCGGAGCCCGCGTGGAGGCCCGCCACCACGCCGATGAGGAGGTCCCCGTCGTCTCGGGCGCCTCGATCGTCGCCAAGGTGCGGCGCGACGAGGCGATCGCCCGGCTGGAACGACGGGTCGGCCGACCGATCGGCTCGGGGTACCCGTCGGACGAACGGACCGTCCGGGCGCTGGAAGAGGAGCTGGGCGTCGCCGGATCGGCGCCGTGGATCCGGCACTCGTGGGTCACGACACAAAGGGTTAAGGCACGCCTTCCGGTGAAACCGCTCGAGGCGTACGGCCCGTGATCGAGGAAGCCCTCGCCGGGCTCGTGGACCGCTTCAACCGGCACGCCGAGAAGAACCCGGGGATCTCCGCCGAGCTCGCCGGCATCAGCCGGACCATCGCCATCCAGCTCACGGACGAGAAGCAGTACGCGGTGGACCTCAAGGAGGGCCGGCTGACAGGGCTGCGCAGCGGCTCCGACGGAAAGGCCGATCTGACCATCGTCACCGACTCGGTCACCTTCCTAGGGCTGATGCGCCGCGAGATCGGCCCGATGCGAGCGCTCGCGACCCGCAAGCTCTCGATCAGCGGCTCGCTCGAGGACAAGCTGCTGCTGCGCCGGCTCCTCGCCTAGCGCGCCGCGCTACGGCAGGAACACGCAGGCGGCGATGCACACGCCGTAGTGGTCCATCGGGATGACGAGCTCCTCGGTCCGGTAGTGGATCCGGCGGAGCTCGACGCCGCGGAAGTGCGCGATCTCCTCCATGCGCCACTTGAGGAACTCCTTGAGCGACTTTTGCGTGCCGTGCAGATGGCCCTCGGCGACGTAGCCGCCCTGGCCGTCGGTGCGAAAGCCGTAGGCGATCCCGGAGGAGATGACCTCCCCCTCACCGCCGCCGTAGCGCGCGAGCACGCAGTGGGTGATCGCCCCACGGCGCAGCGGCACCCGGTCGATCTGCCGGATCCCCACCGGTAGCACGGAGGAGACCGAGACGAGGTTCTGCTCGCCGATGCCCGCCTGGAGCAGCGCCAGATCGAAGGCGTTCAGCTCGCTCGTCTTGTTGATGCCCTTGCCGCTCGTCACGAAGAATCGGGTCGGGACCGGGATCAGCGTGTCCTGCCGGGCGTCGCGCGTAGGCACGGCAGGCGCGAGGGGTTCCGACGCTTAAAGATTGGGCCGGCCGAGGGAGAGTTCGCGCACCCGGAGAGCCGGCGCGGCGGATTCCGGGCGCTAGACCATGATGGCGTGGCGCCGGCGCATCGATTCCTCGGTCTCGCCGCGGGCGCGCATCATCTCGGCCACGAGCCCGTCCAAGAACTGGAAGGCGGCCGACTCGAACAGCGTGCCGAGCGGCGCGAGCACCGGCCGATCCGGCTCCTCCGGGAACTCGAACGGGACCAGGAGGCTCGCGGCGTGCGCGATCTTGGAACCGCGCCGCGCGGTGAGCACCAGGAGCTCGGCCCCCTCGCGGCGGACGATGTTGGCCGTCTGGATCGACGAGTAGCTCTCGCCGGCGCCGCTCAGGATGACGACGGTGTCGCCCGAGCGGACGATGGGCGTGACCGACTCGCCGATCACGTACGCGCTGCGGCCGATCTGGACGAGCCGCATCGCGAACGCCCGACCGATGATGCCGCTGCGGCCGGCGCCGTAGACGAAGACCGAGGGCGCGCGCAGCAGGCGCTCGACCGCCGCCGAGACCGTCGAGGCCGGCACCCGAGCGATCGCCTCGGCGCTGCGGCGCCGGACGTACTCGGTCGCGCGCTCGAACCGGGGCGACTCAGCGGCGGCTTCGTTGGCCATGGCTCTTCGCTTGCGCGAGCAGGCGCGGCTTGGGCTTGCCCTTCGAACCCCGGGCGACCGCGAGGGCGGGCGCCGCGAGCGCCGGCCGCCGCGCCGGCGAGGGGGGTGGCGGAGCCGGCGCGGGCCGGCTCGTGGCCTGGTGGCGGCGCGCCCACTTGCGCGTCAACGCGCGCTCGTACAGGAGCTTCATGTACATGGCGTCGT
>DASYZY010000183.1:0-1870 GCA_035945735.1 Thermoplasmata archaeon | reverse complement strand
GTGACGACGGAGGAGAGGACCAGTAGGAGCACCGGGGGGTTGCCGGAGATAACGCCGGCGCGGACGATCGAGACCGAGACCGGCGTGGCGAAGCTGAAGTAGGCGACGACCGCGCAGCCGGCCAGGATGAAGGCGGTGTAGACCGACTCGAAGGTACCTTTGCGCAGGCTGCCGACCGAGCCGAGCGAGAGGACCGCCACGATCGCGGCCGAGAAGAACACGTAGGCCTGGAGCAGCAGGGTGTCGACCACGCCCACGTAGGCGATCGCCTCGATCGCGACGGCGGCGGTCCCCAGGCCGAGTCCTGCCCCGAAGTAGAGCTGGTGGCGGGAGCGGTCGCGGGCGGCCCGGAACAGGCCCCGGAAGGAGAGAAAGCCGAGAACCGCGCCCAAGAGGACGAGGGAGGCGGCGATCCCGGCGGTCTCGAGGTCCATCCGTCGGCAGCGTGGGGGCGGCGGTAATGAATGCTACGTATGAACCGTCCGGACGGGGCGACAGAGCCGGGACCCGAAGTCCGGGCGCGGTCGGGGCCGCCGGTCGCGGGCGGAAGGTATTTGGAGGGGGTCCCGCGATTCTGACAGCACCGGGATGCCGCTCGCCGGGAAGGTCGCCCTGGTCACCAGGGCCGGATCCGACCCCATTGGACGGGGGATCGCCACGGCGCTCGCCGGCCAGGGGATGTCCGTCATCGTGGCGGACCTGGACGAGCGCCGGGGCCGCGAGGTGAGCGACGGTCTTCGGACCGCCGGCGGGCATGCCTCCTTCGTCCGCGCCGATCTGAGCCGGCCGCCGGACGCGGTCGCCTTGCTGTCCACCGCCGACCGGATGTACGGCGGCCTCGATTGCCTCGTCAACGTACTGGGTGGAGAACAGCTCGACCTGTCGGCGCAGGCAAGCGCGGAACGCGCCCAGGCAAACCTCCTGTCGGCCCTGCGATGCACAGTCAAGACCATCGAAGCGCTCCGGGTGCGCGGCGGCGGATCGGTCCTCCACATCGGATCGACGAGCGCGCTCGGCCTGGGCACCCATGTCTCCTCCCCGAGCCGAGTGGCGACGGCGGCCATCCCCCATCTCGCGGCCCGCCTCGCCGCGCTCGGCGAGGTCGATATCCGGGTGAACTGCCTCGCCTACGGCTGGCTCGAGACCCCCGAGCTTCGGGACTTCGTCGGGCAGCTGACCCCCGCCCAGCGGTTGCGGGCTGGCATCCCCACGCCGCTCACCCCGACCCAAGGCGTCGTGGACCTCGCGCTCCAGTTCCTCTCCGATCCCGCCCTCGCCGGGAAGGTCGCCTTCTGGGCCGGAGGCAGCGAACCGGTCTGGCTGGCCGGCGGGCGCGAGCGCCCCCCCTTCACGGTGCGGGCGACGGTGCCGGCCGCGACGACGATGGGCGTACCGACGCTCAGCGACGCTTTGCCGGCGCCGGCGATGCCCGCGCCGCCGGACGGGCCGAGCCCCGGCTTTTCGCGCCCTTCGTGGGCAGCTGCTCCACGTAGGCCAGAGCCTTAGCCACCCACCGTCGGGCCGCCGGCGGATCGGCGAGCAGCCGGGCCGGCAGGACGGCGTAGCCCTTCATCGTGCGGCCCGGCATCGGTTCGAACGGGCGGGCCCCCGCCGATCGGACCGCCTCGGCGCAGCCCTCCTCGGAGAGGCGGACGAACACGTCCTCGCCGAACACCCCCATCAGCAGGTTCCCTCCTAGGAACGCCGCCGGTTGGCCGAACATCGGCTTGACGACGACGGCCGGATGTTCCGGCACGAGCGCCTCGAACCGGCCCACCGCCGCGGCCCCGGCCTTCGGCATCTTCATGGCGGATCGGTCGAGGCCCTCTCCTCGCATCAAGCTGACCCCGGGCGGCCGGCCGCCGGCCGG
>DASYZY010000182.1:0-1739 GCA_035945735.1 Thermoplasmata archaeon | reverse complement strand
TGAGGCTGTAGATGTCGATCTGAGCCTCCACGACCTTGGGAGAGAGCGTGTAGGTCGTCAGGTTCGGGCTGAGCCCGTAGTCCGTGACGCCCATCGGGCAGGGAGCAGTCGAACACCCCGGGCTCATCGAGGTAACCCCCGGTGCCGTCGGCCGGGCCGCGCCCAGGTTGGGCCCGATGCGCGCCGCGGCCGGGTTGGCCAGCGCTCGGGGCGCCCCCAGAATGTGCGACATCGAGCCGAGGACGGGCGGCCCGAATAGGTGAGTGAGCTCGCCGGGCACCGCGGGCGACGCACCGTGCGCCGGTCCGATCACCACCTATCCAAACCCGAAGAGGCTCATCGCGCTCACCACGAGCGCCAGGCTCTTCGACGGTCCACGGCGTTCTTTCGGCCAACTCACGTGTTCCGACTCGTTCTTGTTCACGGCGAAATCCCCCGACTCCGCACAGGTTCGCGCTACTTGAATCCTAGAATGGGCGAAGCCGTAGTACTATGGGGTGGGGAGTGTGCCGACCCCGGTCTCTCGGCGCGGTCGCCGGCCGGGGGACGTTCCCCCGCGGAAGGGTCCGGCTCGATGGGCGCGGCCAGATTCGAACTGGCGATCTTCACCATGTCAGGGTGACGTCATGACCACTAGACTACGCGCCCGCGCGCTCGGGACCTCGGCCGGCTTCTAAACCCTTCGGGGCGAGGAGGACCGGGCCGCTCAGGCGTAGCCGCCGCCCGGGGAGTTCCCCGGGTCGGCGTGCTCGTTCCAGGTGTAGTAGCCCATCGACTGGCGCTGGGACTCGGTGACGTCGCGCTTGAGCCCCCCCTGGAGGGAGCCGTAAACCGCGGTGATCTGCTCCTCGATCGATCGGGCCCTCCCGAGCGCTTCCCGCACGTGGGAGGCCTCCAGGTGATCGCTCCCCGAGATCGCCGCCAAGTCCCCCGCGGTGCGGATGAGCCCGCCGAGCTCCCTCAGCCGCAGGGTGAGCGCGTGCTTGCGTCCGTCGTGGACCTCGGCGCGCCGCCGGGCCTCCTGGATCAACTCGAGGACGGCCTCCTTGGTGGCCGGCCGAAGCCGCCCGTCCGTCGCGATCTCCTGGGCGCAGAACTGGGCGAGCCGCATCTGGTTCGCCTCGGTGTCCGGCATCGTCGTGTCGAGGAGGATCTCGTACCCTCCCCCGGCGATGCGCGAGCGCAGCGGGGAGAGGATGTGGTGGAGGTCCTGGATGTTCGAGGCCGCAACGAGGATGAAGTCGCACGGGACGCCGTCGACCCGCACCGCCGCGCCGCCGGACTGGGGGTTGCGGCCGGTGATCGGGAAGCGCTTCTCCTGCATCGCGGTCAGGATGTGGCGCTGCAGGTGCCCCAGGTGCGGGAGCTCGTCTATGAACAGCACCCCCTCGTGGGCCTCGTGGATCGCCCCCGGGATCGTCCGCTCGTAGGGCGCGGTCCCGAGCTGCGGGTGGCCCCCGTACGGGTCGTGGCGCACATCGCCCAAGAGCTCGGTCTCGCTGGCCCCCGTCGCCATGACGAACGGGGTCCGATCGAGCTTCACCAGGACCTTGCGAGGGCTCTCCTTCTGCATCGAGCGGCGCCGTTCCAGCGCGCGCTGGTCGAGGACCTTGATCTGGTCGCCGGCCCGCTCGTAGGCGACGACCTCCTCGACCCCGTTCTTGAGACGGGTCGTCCGGACCGACTCGGTCGGGTTCCCGCCGGGGCTCACGGTGAGCTCGAGGATCCCTCCGACGAGG
>DASYZY010000181.1:0-7202 GCA_035945735.1 Thermoplasmata archaeon | reverse complement strand
GTCACGCTCTGGGCCGTGATCGACCCCCACTCCGGGAAGTTCACGTGGGGGAAGATCGAAAAGCCCAGGAAGACGAGCGCCGACAGGCCGAGCGGGATCGTCCCGATGTCGAGCGACATCTGGACGAACATCGGGTACAGGCTGTTCGGGATGATGTGCTTGACCAGGATGCGCCCGGTCTTGCCGCCGCTGGCCTTGGAGGCCTCGACGAACTTGAGCTCGCGCGTGACGAGCACCTGGCTCCGGACGATGCGCGTGTAGATCGGCCAGTCGGTGGCGATGTACGCCCCGATCAGGATCTCGAGGTGACCCCAGAATCCCGGGAACTTCGAGCCGGCCGTCGAGAGGATCACGATGAGCAGCAGCAGGCCCGGGATCGAGAGGAATATGTCGGTCGCGCGCATGATCACCTCGTCGCTCGTCCCGCCGAGGTAGCCGGCGCTGGCGCCGAGGAACAGGCCGATCATCGAACCGCTGATCACCACGGCGGCGGAGATGCCGAGCGACCACGGGGCGCCTTTGATCATCCCGTCGAACAGGTTGTAGAACTGGTTGGTGTCGGCGGCCCGGGTCAGCGAGCCGAACGGGAAGGGGCCGAGCGACAGCCCGTGGGTGAACGACGTGGGCGGAAGTACCGATACTTGATTCGGGTCGACCGGATAGCAGTTCGGCTGGGGCGGCGGCGAGCTGTACGGGTAGGTGCAGATGACGTGGTCGCAGCCGGAGGTGTTGCCGCCGGAGCCGGCGACCACTCCGCCGTTGCCCGTGTCGGTCCCGCAGAAGAGCGCCAGCTGATCGCTGGGGGCGTTGTAGAAGAAGGAGCCCAACGCGACCCCGACCAGGAAGACCAGGATCCCGAGGCCGACCATCGCGAGAGTGTTGCGGCGCAGGAAGTAGAACGTCCGCTTCATCTGGGCGACCCAGGGACTGGGCCGCCGCTGCCGGGTCGGAGGCACGACGGGGGGCGCGGGGCTCTCGGTCGTGTCCTCCTTCACCATGGGCTCACCCGAGGCGCACCCGCGGGTCGAGGTAGGCGTAGAGGACATCGACGATGATGTTCGCGACCACGACGATGATCGTGAACAATAGCGTCGTGCCGAAGATCAGGCCGAAATCGGGAGGGGCCTGCACCGACTGGACCAGCAGGTTGCCGATCCCGACGAGACCGAACACCTGCTCGGTGATCGGGAAGCCGCCGATGAACCCGGCGAAGGTGAGACCCAGGATCGTGATGGTCACGTTGAGCGAGTTTCGCCCGGCGTGCTTGCGGATGACGACCCGCTCCGGGACGCCCTTGCTCCGCGCGGTCCGGATGAAGTCGAGATTCATCACCTCGAGCATGCTGTTGCGCACGAACCGGAGGATGCCCGCGATCGAGGCGAAGGCGATCGTGAGCGCCGGCAGGATCATCCGGTAGAAGGACTGCCAGGCGAGGTTGGTGTTCCCGTTGAGGAGGGCGTCGACCGTCGGGAAACCGGTCGGCGAGGTATGGAAGTGGATCTGCGAGCCCATCCACGCCGGGTAGCTGCCCCCGGGCAGGCAGTTTTGGTTCGGCCAGGAGCCGTACCATTCGCTGAAGGCGTCGGCGCCGTGGTTGCAGATCGCGGTGAAACCGCCCGACAGCTGGGTCGCAGCCAGCAGGAGTAGCAGCGCGAGGAGGAAGCCGGGGAAGGCGTAGCCGCTGAACGAGACGACCCGGGCGGCCTGGTCGAAGGGACGATTGCGGTAGACGGCCGACAGGTTGCCGATAGGAATGGAGAGCACGAGAATGATGAGGAGCGACAGGGCGGCGAGCTCGAGGGTGTAGGGCAGGTACCACGCGAGCACCGTGGTGATCGGAACGGCTCCCCCCTGGAGACCGTAGGCCTGGCTCGCTTCGCTATTCGGAGAGGTCTGGCCCCAATTGAGCGTCAGCGAGTTGTAGATGTAAATGCCCCACTGTTCCGGAACGGGTTTGTTCAGTCCCAACGCGTTCACCGCCCGGACGTAGGCGGGGTTGGGGCACTTCGGCGGATTCGGGACGGTCGCGTTCGGCGCGAAGCAGTTGATGGTGGGCGAATACCCGTTCTTCGACGGGCCGATGAAGGTCTGGATCCGTTCCGTCGGTCCGAGCGCGTTGACGAGGAAGAAGGTGATCGTCATCACGCCGATGACGACCGGAATCATCAGGAGCAGGCGTCGAATGACGTACACCCACATCCGCATGGGTCGCATTCCTGCCGAGACGGCGCCCCGGCAACTCGGACGACTCGGACCGCACTATATATCGATTTAATGAAACGCCTCGGCGAAGCCGCGTTTCACCCGAGGTCTACAGCAGCGGCAGCCCGCCCGTCACCGGATCGATCTCCTCGCTCGGCGCCGGCCCGATCCCGAGGCAGGTCTTGGTGCCCGGCGCCACCTCGGTGAGGCCGGCGTCCTCGACCACGATCGTCGGAAGCCCGCGGCCCACGGCCCGCCGGCGTAGCGACTCCAGCTCCTCGAGCGTTTGCACGACCAGAGCGATCTTCTTGCCGCCCTCGGCCCGCCACGGCTCGAGCCAACGGAGCTTGCGCCGCGCGGCCTCCTCCGCCAGCAGTACGGCGGCGTGCGCGACCTGCACCGCCGCCTTGCCGGCGGTGAGTCGGAGCTCGCCGCGGAGCACGATGACCATCTTGATCCCGGGCGGGGCGGCGTCCCTACGGCCCATACTCCTCCTGCCGCGCCTGTCGAAGCTCCTCCGAGCGCGCGCGAAGGCGCTCGAGCTCCTCCTCGAGGCGGGCCCTCCCCTCCGAGCCCGCCGGGCTCCGGCGGAGCCCACGCCGGACCCGGTTCTCGTCGCGGGCGATCCGGTCGAGCTGGCGCAGCAGCGGAAGCGGGGAAGCGGTCTCCCGCGCATCGGGCCGGGGGGCTTCGGCCCCCGGGGCCGAGAACGCGCCGCGCAGCGCCGCGACGGCGAAGCCGATCAGCGTGAGGCCGGCGAGGAGGAGCTCGAGGCGGGGGTCGGACCAGGCCGCCGAGAAGCCGAGCGACGGGATCTCCGACAACGACGATCCGACGACCACAAGGATCGCGAGGCTCCACACGAAGGACAGCGTTCCGAGCCGGACGGCCGTGTCGAGCGCTCTCCGTCCGCGCAGCCGCCACTCCGGGAACAGCGCTCGGCTCCAGGCGTATCCGGGCAGGGCGAACAGGAGCGCTCCCCCGAGCCAGTACTCGGCCAGCTCGGCGCCCACTCCGGCTCCCTACTCCGCACCGGGTTGGCTGAACTGCCGCTCGAGCTGGCGGCGCAGTTTCCGGTTGCTCGTGATGCCGTGGGCGGCCTTGCGGGTGACCTCCCACTGCTTGAGGAGCCCCCGGACCTCCTGCGGCTTCTGGCCGCTCCCGCGCGCGATCCGGCGGATACGATCGGCCTTGACGAGGTGGCCGTCGTCGAGCTCCTCGGCGGTCATCGAGTCGAGGATCGACCGGTAGCGGCGCAGCCGCGACTGGGTGTCGGCCATCTGGGCATCGGTGAGCTTCGCCTGGGCCATCCCCGGTAGGAAGGAGAAGAGCTTCGACACCGGCCCCATCTCGCCGAGCGAGTCGAGCTGGGTCCGCATGTCGCGGAGCGAGAACCGCCCGCTCATGAGGTTCTCCGCGGCCTTCTTCGCCTCCTCCTGGTTGGTGAGCTCCTCGAACCGCTCGAGCAGCGTCCGGATGTCGCCCATCCCGAGCAGGCGCGAGACGAACCGGGTCGGCTCGAAGTGCTCGAGCTCGTCCAGATGCTCGCCCGTGCCCAGGAACAGGATCGGCGCGCCGCTGGCCGCGACCGCCGACAGGGCACCGCCGCCCTTGGCCGAGCCGTCGAGCTTGGTGAGGATCACTCCGGTGAGGCCCGCGGCCTGGTGGAACGCAGCGGCGCTGCGGCCCGCCGTCTGTCCCATCGCCGCGTCGAGGACGAGGAGCGTCTCCTCGGGCTGCAGGACCTCGCGGACGCGCTTGAGCTCCTCCAAGAGGCTCGCGTCGATGCCGGACCGGCCGGCGCTGTCGACGATGATCGTCTCGTGGCCGGGGAACCGCTCGAGCGCCTCCTTCACGATCACCTCGGCACGTTTTTCCTCGCGGTGGGCGTAGACGTCGCAGCCGACCTTGCGGGCGAGCTGCTCGAGCTGGTCGATCGCGGCGGGTCGATGCACGTCGGCGGCGACCAGCGCGGCCCGGACCCCCTTCTTTTGGTAGTATCGGGCGAGCTTGCCGGCGGTCGTCGTCTTGCCCTGGCCGAAGAGCCCGACGAGCAGGATCTTCCGGGGGCGGTTGTCCAGCGCCCGTTCGGCGCCGAGGATCCGGCGCACCTCCTCGTAGATGATCCGGACGAGGAAGTCCCGCATGCTCGCCCCGGACGGCGGCTTCTCGGTGGTGGCGCGCTCGCGGACCCGCTTGGTGAGATCGAGGGCGAGCTGGACCTGGACATCGGCCTGCAGCAGCGCCCGCTGGATGTCCCGGACCACCTCCGAGAGCAGCGCCTCGTCCACGGTGCTGCTGCGGGCGATCTTCTGCAGCACGCCGCGGAGCGATTTGCCGAGCGAATCGAGCACCATGGACCGGTCGGAGTTTCGGAGGCGGCCCGTCGGCAAAAGCCTATTCGCCGGCGACCGGGCGTGCTCCGGCGTCGCTCGGGGCTCGGCGCGCGGGGCAAGGCTTTTCTCCGCCGCCGGGAGTGAATCGATCACTTCCATGGCTACGCCTCCCGCCGCCGCCCCGGCGCCCGTTGCGAAGGCCCCGCCTCCGAAGTTGAACCCGGTCCGGGTACCGATCCCCGAGGAGTCGGTCGCCGACCGGGTGCAGGATTTCCGGGAGGTGCTCCACGCCTACGCCAAGCCCGATGCCGTGCTCGAGGCGAAGCGCTGCATCCAGTGCCGCCGACCCTGGTGCGTCGAGGCCTGCCCTATCAGCCAGGATTGCCGGGAGTACATCCGGCTCGTCGCCGAGGAGAAGTACGCCGATGCCGCGCGGGTCACCCTCATGGAGAACCCGCTCGCGACGTCGCTCTGCAAGGTCTGCTACCGGTACTGCGAGGACGCCTGCGTCGTGAAGAAAAAGGGCGTCCCCATCGCGATCCGCCAGCTGAAGCGGAGCTCGCTCGAGCTCGGGAACGACGAGCTCACCTACGTCCCCTCCGCGCCGCGGAATCAGCGCGTCGCCGTCGTCGGCGGAGGTCCGGCCGGCATGATGGCCGCCTGGGAGCTCGGGATCCGCGGCTACGGCGTGACGGTGTTCGAAGAGGAGGCCCGCGTGGGCGGCCTCATGCAGACGATCCCGGCCTACCGCATGACCGACGTCGACGTTCAGCGCGACCGCGCCCGCATGAAGGGGCTCGACATCACCTGGGTCGACAACCGGCGGATCGGAGAGCAGGAGTCCCCCGAGAAGCTGCTCGACGAGGGGTACGCCGCCGTCCTGGTCTCGATCGGGACCTCCGCGCACCGCAAGCTCAACGTTCCCGGCGAGGAGCTGCCCGGCGTCTTCCCGGCCCTGCAGCTTCTGAAGCAGATCAACCAGGGCAAGACCGTCACGCTGGGCCGCAAGGTCGTCGTCATCGGCGGCGGCGACGTCGCGATGGACTCGATCCGAAGCGCCGTCCGTCTCAGCGAGGGCAAGGACGTGACCCTGATCTACCGGCGCAGCCGGTCGGAGATGCCCGCCGATCACGAGGAGCTGCACGGGGCTGAGGAGGAGGGCATCCACTTCCTGTACCAACGGGCCCCGCTCCGCATCGTAGGCAATGGCCACGTCGAAGGCATCGAGGTCCAGTCGATCGAGCTCGGGCCGCCGGATGCCAGCGGCCGGCGCTCGCCGGTCCCCGTTCCAGGCTCGGAGACGATCGTGCCGTGCGACACGGTGATCGTGGCCGTCGGTCAGAAGGCGGACCTGCGGGGATTCTCCCCGAGCCTCGACATGCGCGTCACCACCCAGGGCTGGCCTGAGGGCAAGGCGCCCGGCTACGCCACCGCCGTCCCGGGCGTCTTCGCTGCCGGCGGCCGCAGCGTCGTGTACGCGATGGGCGCCGCGACGACGGCGGCCGAGGCGATCGACAAGTACCTTCGAGAGAAGCGCGGCGAGCCCGCGGCCGCCCGACCGCACCCCTTCGGCGGTGAAGGGTCCTGGCACTTGCCCGCCGGGTACACCCAGCCGATCCGGGTCGCGTAGTCCCCCGCGCTCCGGCGGTCCGGAAGGTTCATGGCGCGAAGCCGCCCTTGGCGGTCCACCGTGCGGCTCCACCAGATCCCGTGGCCCGCGCGAGGTCGGGCGCTTCTCCTCGTCGCCACTCTGGTGGTCTCGGGCATCGCCCTCTCGCCTCCGGCGGCGGGCCATGTTCCCGGAGCCCCGATGGCCCCCTCCGAGCTAGGGTTCCTGCCCGCGGCGCTGCAAGCCCCCCTCGCCCTCCGGCTGGGATTCCAGCCGGCCGCGCTGAGCGAGGTACCGGCTGCGGTACCGGTCACCGGGAGCCTCGAGTTCTCGGTGCGGCTGTGGCCGGCGGCCGAGTCGATGTTTCTGCCCTCGCCGGGCAACGCCCGCCCGCTGACGACCGCAGAGCTCCGAGCGGAGTACGCGCCCGCTCCCGCGGTCTACGCCGAGTGGACCGCGTACCTCGCCCGGTTCGGGCTGTCGGCCGGGCCGCTCAGCTCCGATGGCATGCAGTTCTTCTGTACCGGTCCGGCCTCCGCCGTGGACCGAGCGTTCTCCACGACCGTGGAAGGGGGGCTCTGGCAAGGTCGTGCGGTCGAGTTTCCGAGTCCCTCCCCTAGCCTGCCCTCCCCGCTCGCGGCCGTCACCCTGGCCGTCCTTGGGCTCGAGAGCGGTTGGTCGGAGTTTGCGCTCCCCTTCCGCCCGCTCCAGATGACACAGAACCTGATCACGCCGAACGAGGCGCACGAGGCGTACGACCTCAGCGCGCTGTACAACTACTCCGGCTCGCCTCACTGGGCGACCAACGTCTCGATCGCCGTCGTCCTGTGGGGCGACGGGTACGATCAGAGCGACCTGTCCACCTTCTTCAGCAACTACTATCCCGGTGGCTGGCCCCCGCCCGCGGTCAATGCCTACCCCGTCGACGGAGCCCCCACCCCGGGACCGGGCGCGATCTCCGACCCGAGCCAGGCGCCGATCGAGCTCACGCTCGACATCGAGTGGTCCGGTGCGACCGCGCCGGGGGCTACGATCGACGCCGTGTCCGCCCCGGA
>DASYZY010000180.1:0-2019 GCA_035945735.1 Thermoplasmata archaeon | reverse complement strand
TCGCTCTCCCTCGGCGAGATGCGCGAGCTGTACCTGCGGTTCTTCGAGCAGCGCGGCCACCACCGGGTGGCGCGCTACCCGGTCGTCGCGCGCTGGCGCGAGGACGTGTTCTTCGTCCAGGCGAGCATCTACGACTTCCAGCCCTGGGTCACGAGCGGCGAGATCGAGCCGCCGGCGAACCCGCTGGTGATCTCGCAGCCGTGCCTCCGGTTCAACGACCTCGAGGAGGTGGGCCGCAGCGGGCGGCACTTCACCGAGTTCGAGATGATGGCGCACCACGCCTTCAATCGGCCCGGCCACGAGCTCTACTTCAAGGACCGCTGCACCGAGCTCTGCCACGAGCTCCTCACCTCCGAGCTCGGCGCGAGCCCGGCCGAGATCACCTACAAGGAGGAGGTCTGGGAGGGGGGCGGCAACCTCGGTCCGTCGCTCTCCGTAGGCCTGCGGGGCCTCGAGGTGGCGACGCTCGTGTTCATGGAGTACACCCGGCGCGGCGACCGCCTGGAGCCGATGCCGCTGACCGTCGTGGACACCGGCTACGGGCTCGAGCGGTTCACCTGGATGTCGCAGGGCACGCCGACCGCCTACGAGGCGGTCTTCGGGGCCGCGCTCCAGGAGCTGTTGGACCGGCTTCCGTTCGCCACGGCCGCGATGCTCGTCGACCACGCCCGGTCGTTGAACTTCCTGCTCACCGACGGCGTCGTGCCCTCCAACACGCAGGAGGGCTACTATGCCCGCCTCATCCTCCGCCGGGTCCTCCGGGCCCTGGCGCGGATGCCGGACGCCCCGAGCGTCGAGGGGCTGCTCGACCGGGTCGCGCGGGATATGTCGCACGATTATCCGGAGCTGGGCCAGCACCGCGAGGATCTCCACCGCGTGGTCCGGGCCGAGGTCGAGCGGTTCGAGGAGTCGATCGACCGGGCGCGCGCGCAGGTGCGCCGGGCCGCCGTCCGCTTGGGGCCATCGGCCGGCAAGGTGAGCACCGAACAGCTCGTCGAGTGGTACGATTCGCTCGGCGTCACCCCGGATGTGGCGCTCGAGGAGCTCGGGCAGCCTCCGGAGGTGCCGGCCAACTTCTACACGCTCCTGGCCTCGAAGCACGAGGCCTCCGGCGGCGCCCTCCCGACGAGTGAGGAGGTCGAACGTCCCCCGGTCCCATCCTCGGTACCGGCGACCGAGGTGCTGTACTATACCGACCCGTACACCGTCGAGTTCCGCGCGCACGTCCTGTTCGCCCAGGGCGAGTATGTCGTGCTCGACCGGACGTATTTCTACCCGACCGGCGGCGGACAGATCACCGACACCGGGCATCTCGGCGATGTGGAGGTCGTCGAGGTGGCGCGGGTCGGGCCGCACGTGCTCCACCGGCTCGCCGGACCCTCCGAGCTCGCGGTGGGGGAGTCGGTGCACGGGCGCATCGACGCGCCGCGGCGGCGGCAGCTGATGGCCCATCATACCGCCACCCACCTGCTCAACGGGGCCCTGCGCGAGGTGCTCGGCCCGCATGTGTGGCAGGCCGGCGCGTTCAAGGGCCCGGACGCGGCCCGGATCGACATCACCCATTACCGGGCGCTCAGCCCGGAGGAGCTCGCGCTCGTGGACCGTCGCGTCCACGCCCTGATCCGCGAGGACCGACCGGTGAAGAGCTACTTCGAGAGCCGGGGCGAGGCCGAGCGGCGATTCGGGTTCACCCTGTACCAGGGGGGAATGGTGCCGGGCAAGACGCTCCGCATCGTCGAGATCGAGGGATTCGATGTCGAGGCCTGCGGCGGCACGCACTGCACCCGCACGGGCGAGGTCGGCTTCGTGAGCCTGCTCGCGACCGAACGGATCCAGGACGGGGTCGTCCGGCTGCACTACGTCGCCGGCGAGCGCGCCGTCGAGCTCAAGCTCCAGCAGGAGCGCACGTTGCGCGAGCTCGCGCAGCGGCTCGCGGTGCCCTCCGAGCAGATCGGCGCGCGGGTCGACCGGCTCCTCGACGAGCGCGCGACCCGCGCGAAGGCGCGTCGGGCCGACCGC
>DASYZY010000179.1:0-6738 GCA_035945735.1 Thermoplasmata archaeon | reverse complement strand
CCTCGAACGCGCCGGTGTCCATCACCTTCATGTCGGCCACGATCCGGTGGGCCGGGAAGGCCTTCTTCAGCTGGCGGACGGCGTCGAGCCCCTCGCTCTTGATGAGCGGCGTACCGGCCTCGACCCAGTCGGCCCCGCCCTCGACCGCCTCCGTCGCGGCGGCGAGGGCCCGGCTCAGGTTCTCGAAGTCGAGGGCGACCTGGAGGACCGGCCGCTCGAGCTTCACCGGCTGCGCTAGCCCCGGTCCCCTCATTACCTGCGCCCGGCGCGCGCGTCCGGCCCGCCTTTATCCCGTCGTCGGCCTCGCGCGGGAGTGCCGCGACCGGGCTCCGTCACCGTCGTCGAAGGCGACGCTCGGGAGCTGCCCGGCGTGGCCGCCGGCTCGGTCCAGCTGGTCGTGACCTCGCCGCCATACCCGATGATTCCGCAGTGGGACGCGCTCTTCGCAGAGCTTGGTGCGAAGGACTACCCGTCCATGCACCGCGTTCTTGCGGGGGCTTGGACGGCCTGCCACCGCGCGCTCTGCGAGGGGGGGCTCCTCGCGGTGAACATCGGCGATGCGCTCCGGCGGGGGGACGACGGCTTCCGGCTCTGGCCGAACCATGCGGCCGTGCTCGAGCATGCGGAGGCCTCGGGTTTCCGGCCCCTCCCCTACCTGCTGTGGAAGAAACCGATGAACCGGCCCAACGCGTACCTGGGCTCCGGCTTCCTCCCCCCCAACGCCTACGTCACGCTGGACTGCGAGTACATCCTGCTCCTGCGCAAGGGCGACGCGCGACGGCTGCCGCCGAAGGACCCGCGCCGCCTCGCCTCCCGGTACACGCGGGCCGAACGGGATCGCTGGTTCTCCCAGCTGTGGAGCGACGTACGCGCCGCGCCGCAGCGAACGCAGGACGGCGGACGGAGCGGGGCGTTCCCCCCCGAGCTGCCCCGCCGGCTCATCCGGATGTTCTCGCTCGAGGGCGAGACGGTGCTCGATCCGTTCGCGGGTACCGGCACGACCCTGTGGGCGGCCTCGGCCCTGGGGCGCGCGGCGATCGGCGTCGAGCGCGATCCCGCGCTCGCCGCGGCGCTCAGGAAACGGGCGGCTCGGGAGGCGGCGCCGGCACCGCCGGCGTAGTCTCGCGGTGCGCCTGCTCCTCTTCCACGGCCACGCGCAGGTAGGCGAGCGCGCGGTCGGGCAGCCGGTCCAGGTGCAGGAGGAGGAAGTGGAGGTACACGCGCTCCGGACGCTGCGACGGGCCGGGGGGTCGCAGATCGGGCCGCGGGCCGTACTCTTCCAGGGCCCGGAGCGTCTCGTTGTGGTGCTCGGCGCCGGGCCCGTGGAGGCGACGGCCGATCTCGCCCACGAGCGGCGGATAGACCCGGGAAACCGGATCGATCTCCGTCCGGGACGAAGCGCCCGACGGGGCGATCGTGGGGGCCGGTCGGTGGGTCTTCAGGTGCACGTAGGGGTGGGGGGCCCGGGCCGGGTCCTGGAACGCCTCGAGCGGCTGGCCGGCGACCTCCTCGACGATGGTGCGCAGCGACCACGAGTCCCGCCGGTGGGGAGGCGGAACCTCCTCAGCCGGCGAGGGAGTCCCCATCGCCCGGTGGGCCGGTCCGAGACGGAGATAAACCTGCGTCTCGAGGCGCACCTTCTCCGTCGACGGGCCCGGCGAGCTTCCCTCGCAGGAACTCGAACTCCGGCGTGGAGGCGACCAGCGCCAGGGGGCGGTGGACCGGGCCGAACCGCAAGAGCCCCTCCGAGTAGCCGGCCTCGCGGGGCAGCCGGGCCCGCGCGAGCCACTCCGCCTCGGCCGCCGAGAGCGCGAAGAAGCGGCGCGCCTCGGCCGAGACCGGGTTCAACCGGAGCAGGAGGGTGGCCCGGAGATTGCGCAGCGTCGAACGGCCGGCCTCGCTCCGCAGGAAGTCGTCGGGGCTCTGGGACAGGAGCACGAGGCCGGCGCGGTAGTGGCGGACCCGTCGCACGAGGCCGTCCAGGAACCGGGCGGTCGCCGGGTGCCCGACGAGGAGGTGGGCCTCGTCCACGAGCAGCAGCTTGGGGCCCTCGCGACGCGCGAGCCGCTCGGCGATCGCGTCGAGTGCGTAGGCCAGATGGAACGCCCGCTGCTCCGGTGCGACCCCCGTAAGGTCGACGACGAGCGGCTCCCCCTGGAGCTCGACCGTTGTCGGGCCGTCCAGGTACTGGAGCGATCCGGTCCGGAAGATCTCGAGGAGACCGGAGAGTCGGGGGGCCGCCTCCGAGTTCCGCTCCACCTCGCCGAGCAGATCGCGGAAGACCGGCACGCGGCCCCGCGCGTACAGCGTCAGCAGACTCCGGTCCAGGAGCGCGACCTCCTCGTCCCGGAGGCTGGGGAAGAGCGCCTGGAGCAGCGCCCCGGCGCGGGCCGCCTTCTCCGTCGGATCTCCGCCGGCGCCCGGATCGAGCGGGTTCAGGTGGCCGCGCCCGCCGGGGCCCAGCCGGAGGACCTCCCCGCCGAGCGCCTCGGCCCAGGGGCCGAACTCCCCCATCGGGTCGAGGATGGCCACCGAGAGGCCGGGGTTCTGCCAGCGCTCGCGCAGGGCGAGCAGGGCCGCGGCGAAGCTCTTGCCAGAACCGGTCATGCCGAAGATGCCCCAGGAGTGGCTCCCATGGCGCCACCGGTCCAGGAGGACCGGCGCGGCGTCCTCGAGCGCGAGCCCGACGAGCACCCCGCCCGGCTCCAGCATCGCCTCGTCGACGAACGGTAGGAAGGCGGCGACCGAGTCGCTCGGCAGGAGATGCCAGTAGCCGACCGGACGCCGTTCGGACGCGTCGCCCCGGCGCGGGGACAGCGCCGGGGCGCACTCGTACACCGGCGAGCGCGTCCGGAATCCGAGCGCCCCCAGCGACCGCTCGAGCTCCGTCCTCCTCCGTTCCGCCTCGGGCCCCGTCCGTCCGCGCGCGAGGAAGCAGAGCCCGACCCGGAACAGCCGCTGCTCGCGGGCGGCGACCGATCGACCGAGCTCGGTGGCGCTGCGCGCCTCGCGTTCGAGCTCGGCCCGACGTCCGGGCGGGGGCGGGACCGTGCCGGACAGCTCCGCCTCCGCCGCCCCGGCGACCTCCTCGAGCCGGCGGAGCCCGGGCGCCGGCGGCTCCGGCTGGATCTCGATCCGGAGCCCGCGCTCGGCGGTCCCGCCGAGCAGAGGACCCAGGAAGCCAAAGGCGACGCGCGGCGGGAGACGCGTGAGGAGGAGGGGCAGCACCGCCCCTCGCGGTCCGCGCACGCCGTCGGGCGTCTCGGTGGACGAGGCCGTCACGGCGGGCCTCCGCCCAGGGTCGACCGGCGGGGTCGGCCGTAGAGGGCTGCGAGCGCAGTGGGGATCGCGAGCCACGGAGCGAGCGCGGCCTCGGAGCGGACGACGTAGATCGCGCCGGCGAGGAGCGCGCAGCCCGCATAGGTGAGGAGCGGGCCGGGACGCCGGGCCGCCCGGGGGGCGTCCATCCATCGCCACCCCAGCGCCACGAAGGCGAGGGCCGCGAGCGTCGCCGTCACCGGATCGAACGCGGCCCACCGAACGCCGAACAGGGCCGCGATGGCGGTCGCGGCCGTCGCCAGCGGCAGCGGGTCCGGAAGCTCCTCCGCGGTCAGCGACCGCGCGCTCATGCCGCGCCCTCCGGCGCCGGTCCGAGCAGGGCGGCGAGCTCGCTCGCACGGAGCCGACGGGAGTCGAGCCCGACCCCTCCGAACGCCTCGGCGAGCCGGCCGACGTGGCTCGACAGCCGCCGCTGGTGCACCCGTCCGGTGCCGCCCTCGGCGAGCAACACTCGGACCCGACGCCGGCAGCGGCGTTTCAGGAGGAGATCGAGCATCTCCCGGTACGCCCCGAACGCCCCGGTCTCCTCCGGGCGCAGGCCCGCCGGGCGTGGAGGCAGGTACGGACCCGGCCGGACCCGTTCGCTCCCGATCTCCATCCACACGGGGCCGGAGAGTCCGTCGAGGAGCGACCGGTAGGCCGCGAAGCGCCCGGCCTGCTCCGCGGTAGGGAGGTACGCCAGCGGTACGCTCGCCACGTCGAGGCCCGCGTACAGGCCCCCGTCGAGCGCCAGGAGCGGGCCGGGCGAGGCCGCGGCCCGGCCGAGCCGGCGGCCGCCGAGGGAGCGGAAGCGCCAGCGGAGCCAGTCGCCGCATCGCTCGTCGATCGACTTCCCGTCCGGTCGGTAGGTCGCGAGCAGGAACCCGCCGCCGACGAACGGGAGCCAGGTGAGCGGCGCGGTGAGCGCCGCGGCGATCGCGCCCACGGCGAGCGCGAGGAGGAACTTGAGCGCGTCCGTGACGCTCGCGAACGGACCGAACCGGGACGGGCGGAGCATCGGCTCCGGCAGCGCGATCTCGAGGGGGGCCGTCGCGCTCACCGGTCCCTCGGGCGCATCGCCGGGATGTGGGGCGAACGGCCACCGGCGCCGAGGGAGCTCCGGAGATGACCGAAGAGGCGGGCGCCTCCGCTGCCGAGGAGCGAGCCGGTGAGCACGGGGAGCGCCAGCACGGGTCCGGCGCTGGCGGCGCTGCGCGCGGCCGTCGCGAAGGGCGCGGCCCAGCCGCCCTTACCGGCCACGGCGCCGAGCGGCCGGAGCATCCCCTCCAGTCCGCTACCGGCGCTGGCAAGCCCCCGCTGGATGCCGCCGGCGAGCACGCCGCTCGCGCCGGGCACGCCCGCCGCGGTGAGCGAGCTGCCGGCGAGGGACAGGAACGCCGGTGAGGCGAGCGCCGCGACGAGGTAGCCGGCGAGCAGGAGGATGGAGGGGGAGCCGACGGCGAGCTCGAGCGGCACGACGACGACGCAGGGCAGGAACGCGAGCTCGGCGAACCACAGCCAGGCCCTCCGGGCGAGCGGGGCCAACTGGGGAACGGGCCAGAGCAGCGTGAAGACCGGGAGCAGCACGAGGAGCACGCCGAGGAGCGCGTTCCGGACGGCGATCACCAGCGCGAGGAGGAGGACGAGGGAGAGCAGCACGACCGCCGCGACGAAGGCGAGGACGCCGTTGTCCCAGGAGAAGCTGAGAAAGCCGCTGCCCCCGAGGTTCTGCCAGCTTTGCCAGGAACCGCCGTCAAAGCCGGCGACGACCGGGTAGGTGGCGGCCGACAGGCCGAAGAGGGCACCGGCGACCGGGAGGGTGAAGTTGGCCAGCAGCGCCCCGACGACCAGCCGGGGAAACAGTCCCCGGAGCGCCGGGCCGAGCGCCGGGAAGGTCGCCCGCGCGAGGTACAGGAGGCCGACGGCGAGGGCGACCAGCACGAGGGCCGGGTCCACCAGGTTGACGACGAGGTACTGGGAGAACACGGCGGCGACCGAGAGGAACCCTCCGGCGCTCGCGGCCTCCGGCGGCAGCGCCGGGAACAGCGCCGCCGCCTGCATCTGCGGGACGAAGAGGTGGTCGTAGGTCGGACCGATGACCGCGCTGAGCGCGGCGGTCATCAGCCCGAAGATCGAAACGAGGAGCACCTGCAGGGGGATGCCGCCGATGTCCATGCCCACCCCCGGCTCAGGCGCCGGTCACGACCCATTGCGCCAGGCCCCAGACGAGCCCGGTGACCGCGGCGGTGAACACGAGCGTGCCGATCAGCGCGTCCCGCGCGCGCTCGCGCGCCTGGATCTTCTTCGTGACATCGTGCGAGAACCAGCTCAGGGCGACCCGGGCCCAGACCAGCGCGAGCAGGCTGCCGCCGGCGGCCGCGACCAGGTCGACCAGGCGGGAGAGCGCGGCACTGAAGTTGCCCTCGACCGACGTCGCCCGTGGCGCGTGCACCGCCAGCGGCGCCGCGAGCGCCGGACCGATGGGGGCCGCCGGTAACGGAGGCAGCAGGAGGAGGACGCCGAGCGCGGGTCCGAGCAGCAGCAGGCCACGGAACGGCGAGCGCCGCCTCACGGCCGAACCTCCCCCCGGTCCAGGCGGTCGGGCCGCTCCCGGTGGGTCGGCTCCCTCCATCGGTACACGGCGGGCTCCTCCGCGTCCTCGAGACTCTCCACACGGCCGAGGGCGATCCAGCGGTCGAGCGCGCGACGCGAGCTCTCCGGATCGATGCCCTCCTCCTCGGCGAGCAGCTCGAGCGATTCGCGGTCGAGCCCGTCCATCTCGCGCAGGAGCCGTCGGACGGTCGGGAGCGCACCGGTCGGTTCGGACGCCGGCGCCGCCGGCCGGGACGGCCGTCGCGACCGCAGGAACCACAGCCCCCCGAAGAGCGCGGCCGCCGGCAGGAACAGCCAGCCGGCCCAGGCCGCGGGCCCGACGGAACCGCTCCCGCTCGAGTTGTGCCCGGAGGAGGCCGGCGACGACCCGCCGGGAGCGGATCCCGGACCGATGGCGACCGTGAGCGCGCTCTGATTGCGAAACCCGAGCGCATCGCTGACGGTGAACCGGACAAGGAGGAAGCCGGTCGGGGGGGCCGGGGCGGTCCAGCTGCCGGGACCGGCGAGGGAAAGGTTGCCGGAGTAGGAGAGACCGTCGGAGAGCTGGAAGGAGTACCGGTACGGCGCGGCGCCCCCCGTGATCGAGAATCCGATCGGCAGCGGCGCGCCCGAGGCGGGCGACGCGGCCTCGACGAGGAGGGAGGCGGAGAGGGCCGGCAGGGCTCGGACGCTCAGGTTCTCGCCAACCTCCGCTCCCGAGGCATCGACGACGCTGAGCAGGAGCTCACCGGAGCCGGCGGCGGAGGGAGTTCCGTTCCAGGAGAAGCTGCCGTCGCCGGCCAGGTGGCCGAACCTCGGCGAGGGCCC
>DASYZY010000178.1:0-20267 GCA_035945735.1 Thermoplasmata archaeon | reverse complement strand
GACCAGCCCGTCGCCCGGACCCGGTAGCCCGTGCCGGCCTACCCTCCCGACCTCGATCGCTGGCGGGAGGCGGCGCGCATCTCGGCCCGGGCCCGCGAGTTGGGCGCCTCGCTCGCCGTCCCCGGCGCCTCCCGTCGGGAGCTCGCCGAAAAGATCGAGGCGTTCATTCGCTCGCAAGGCGCGGAGCCGGCATTTCCGGCGAACCTGTCGCGGAACGTCGAGGCGGCCCACTACACGCCGTCGCCCGAGGACGAGGCGCGCCTCGAGGCCGGTGATCTCCTCAAGGTCGACGTCGGCGCTCACATCGACGGCGCGATCGCCGACACGGCGGTGACGGTGGAGGTGGGCGGCGGCAGCCGGTTCGCCTCGCTGCGTAAGGCGGTCGAGGAGGCGCTCGCCGCCGGGATCGCCGAGGTCCGGCCGGGCGCGAGCGTCGACCGCGTGGGCCGGGCCGTCGAGGCGGCCGCGAACCGCCACGGCCTGAAGCCGATCCGCGACCTGAGCGGCCACTCGATCCAGCGGTACCTGCTCCACGCCGGCAAGTCGATCCCGAACGTGGGCGGCCTGTCCGGAGAGACCTTCGCGGAAGGCGAGATCGTCGCGATCGAGCCGTTCGTGACCAACGGCGCCGGGCGGATCGAGAACGGTCCGTTCGGCAACATCCTGCGCTTCCGTTCCGATCCCGGCCCCAAAGATCCCGAGCTGGCCGCCCAGTTCGCGCGCTTCAAGACGCTCCCGTTCACGCTGCGCTGGGTGGCGGACCCGGCGACGAGGGAGAGGATCCGGCGCGCGCGCCGATCACTCCAAACCTACCCCGTCTTCGAGGAGGCCGGCGGAGGCATCGTGGCGCAGATGGAACACACGATCCTCGTGGGCCCCGACGGGGCCGAGCGGCTGACCGAGCCCGGTGCCTAGCGCCGGCCGTCGAACGACTCGCGCGCGAGCCGGGCGCCCTCGACCAGGCTGGTCAGCTTCTGCCAGGCGACCTCGAGGCTGCGGGTGCGCAGCCCACAGTCCGGGTTCGCCCAGATGCGGGAGGGGTCGCCGAGCACCTTGGTCGCGCGCAGGATTCGGTCCCGGACCTGGATCGGGGTCTCGACCGCGTCGCGGTGGACGTCGAGCACGCCGAGCCCGACGCTCCGGTCGTCGCCGTACTCGTTCAGGAGCTCGAGCTCGGAGTAGGCGTCGTGGTGGTCGGTGTCGCGGTTGGCGAACTCGAGCGCCCACTGCCGGCAGCGCTTGGCCTCGAGCAGCGCCGGGAAGAGCGAGCGGTAGTCGGAGAAGCAGATGTGCATCGAGAACTCGGCGTCGATCCCCTCGGTCGCCGCATTGAAGCCGGCGGCGACCAGCGCCGCCTCCTTCGGGTGCGTGCCGGCGGCCGGCTCGTCGACCTGGATCTGGCGGCAGCCGGCCGCGACGAGGGCCTTCAGGGTGGGACGGATCGCCTCCCGCGCGACCGCCTCGACGAACTCGCGCTGGGCGGCGCGCCGCGCGCTGGGACCCTTCCAGCCCTTCTGGCGTCCGAGGTAGTGCTCGTTGAACGACCAGTCCGCGATCGTGTACGGGCCCGTGATCGGGAGCTTGAGCGGCTTCGTGGCCCGGCCCGCGAGGAACTGGTACTCCGATAGGTGGTACGGCTCGTGGAGTCCCACCGCCTCCGTCGCCGCCGCCTTCCGGTAGTACTTCTGGTCGAAGGAACGGACGTGTCCTTCGAAGGTGAAGCCGGTCATGTGCCGGACCGCGGCCTCATACATCTCGACCCGGCGGGCCTCCCCGTCGTAGACGCGGTCGAGCCCTACGTGCTCGAGATAGCGGAGTCCGAACAGCGAGCCCCAATCGCGCACGGTGTCGGCGGCGACCGAGGTACCGTTCGGCGCGAGGAAGGGAGCGACCGCCGCGTCCGCTTCGGGTACGAATTGGAGCCGGCCGTTCCAGCGCTGGAACTCCTCGCGGGCTCCCGCATCGAGCGGAACGCCCCGCTGACCCAGGAGCTGCCAGCGCGGGCGCGCGAGCGAGCCGATCTCTTGGGTCGGGAACAGCGGGAGCGTCATGTGGGCTTCTCCGCGTGGGCCAACGCGGATCGAGCGGCCGGCAGGAGCGCCAGCTTGCGCACGGCCGCCTCCCACGGCAGGAGGTCGAGCGCGGCGCCCGGCCCGAGCAGGACGCTGCGCGCCCCGAGACGCTCGGCGGTGCGCCGAACGATCCCGGCGAGCTCGGTCGGGTCCTCGACGAGCGTGGTCCTCGGGTCGATGCATCCGAAGCCGAGCCCTGCTAGGCCGTGGGCGCCCCGCAGGGCCGCCGGCTCCGTCTCGGCCAGGTCAACGCCGACCGCGCCGACCGGGAGCGAGGCCAGGAGCGGGAAGACCGGTGCCGCGTCCCCGAAGTAGGTCCACACGACGGTCTCGGCAGGCCCGGCCGCCTCGGCGATCGCGCGGTAGGCGGCCCGCACGCTCTCCGCGGCCGGTCCCTCCGGAGGTCGGGTCGTGAGCAGCGGTTCCTGGAACTGGACGCTGGTGTAGCCCTGCGTCCGGAGCTCGGCGAGCTCGTCGGCGAGCAGCCGGCCCAGCCGGTGGATGAGCGAGACGGGCGTCTCGCCGGATTGGTTATCGAGCAGTCCGGCGAAGGTGTACGGGCCGGGGAAGATCAGCTTGCTTTCGGCCGCGGTGGCGAGCCCGGCGGCTGCCGGGAGCCAAGGGGCCAGTGCGCCCGGACGGCGCTCCGGAGGGCTCCGCAGCACCGGCTGCCGGTAGAAGGTGTTGGTCTCGAACCACCGGGTGAGCGGGCCGACCTCGAAGCCGGGCCAGTTCTCGGCGAACGGCCGGAAGAGGTCGGGCCACCGGAGGTAGCCGCCCGTGACGGGGGACAGCCCGTGCCGTCGCTCGAGGGCCAGCAGCTCCGCCTCCGCGGTCCGGTACGCGGTCTCCACGGACTCTCCCGTGGCCCGGCCGCGGTCGAGGTCCCGCGTCGCGGCGACCACGGCCTCGGGCCGGGGGAACGGACCGGTGAGGCTCGTCCGCGCATCGACCACGGCGCGCGCGGGTCCGGCCCGCCCTTAAGCGTGACCCGCCGGCGGCCGAGGAAACGGCGTTGCACCGGTGACAACCGGGGCTAGCCCGAGAGATTCTCGGCGACGATCCGGTCGAAGTCGGCCGGCTTCGGTGGCCAGCCCTCGGTCATGTAGCGCAGGAACGCCTCGCGCGAGCCCTGGGTGAGCGCCTCGTTGGTGCGGCGCTCGTAGCCGATGGTGGAGACGTACCGTTGGGGCAGCGCATGCCGCGGTCCGAAGTGCGCGGGGTACACCTCGGTCGCATCCGGGAGGGCGAGCAGCTTGTCGGTGAGGCTCTCCCACAGGAGCTCGGGACTCCCGTCGCCGAGATCGGTCCGGCCGCAGGAGCCGAGCAGCAGCGTGTCGCCGGTGAAGACCCGGGCACCCGCCCGGAGGGAAAGATGGTCTCGGGTGTGGCCGGGTGTTTCCAGCACCGTGATCGCGTGGCGGCCGAATCGGAGCTCCTCGCCCTCCGCGAGCGGGCGATGGGGGTAGCTCGCCGGCGATCGCCGCGAGAGGAAGATCGGGGCGTTGGTGCGGGCCGAGAGCGCGGCATGGCCGGCGCGGTGGTCGGCGTGGGTATGGGTTTCGACCACGGCGGAGAGCTTCCAACCGCGGTGGGCGAGCTCCGCGATGTACGGGGCCGGCTCGGCCCCGGGGTCGATCGCGACGGCGATCCCTTCGTCCACGTCCGCGAGCAGATAGGCGAGGCAGCCGGTCTCCGGGCGGGGGAGCTGCAGGAGGAGAAGTCCGTCCTCCTCCTCGGGCGCGCCGTAGCGGCCCAGCTCCGGGCGGACCATCCGTGCGAGCTCGTCGATCCCCCCTTCGAGCGACGCGACGCTGTCGAAGCCCTTCGACCGGAGCAGATCGCTGGCCCGGAGCGCGTCGCCCCCGAAATGGCAGTAGACGAGGATGCGCCGCCCGTGCGGGAGCTCGCCGAGACGCGCCGGGAGCTCGGCCAGCGGGATCGAGAGGTCGCCCTCGAGGCGGTTCCATCGCCGGTCCCGCGCCGGCCGGACGTCGAGCAGGAGCGGTGGGGACGGGCCGGCGAGCTCGCGCACCAGCTCGCTCGGGCCGACCAGCTCGTGCGCGGGGGCCGCTGGGGCTCGGGGGAATGGGTGCGGGGCGCTTCCGGGCACGGTCGTCCGGGTGCACCCGTGGCCGGCCTTATCACTCCCCGGGAGGCCGCTCGGCCCGCGCCCGGCCGCGAGAGCGGCGGCTTCGACTATCGACGTAGGGGCGCATCGTCGGAATACAAACCGTTAAGACCGCCCCGGCCGCTTTTCCGCTTCCTCGATGGGCGACGTCGCGCGCTCCCCGCCGGCCGAATCGGCCGAGCCCTCCTCGGCCGAGGCGGAGGCCCAGCAGACGGTCGACCTGGGCCGGCGCGCGGTCCGGCTCGCCCGATTCTACCACGGCAAGATCGAGACGGTCCCGTCGGTGCCGGTCCGGAGCCTCGAGGACTTCGCCGTCTGGTACACGCCCGGCATCGCCGCCGTCTCCGAGGAGATCCGGCAGGACCCGGCGCTCGCCTTCGAGCTCACGGGCCGCGCCAACTCGATCGCCATCGTCACCGACGGGAGCCGCGTGCTGGGGCTCGGCGACATCGGCCCCGAGGCCGCCCTCCCCGTCATGGAGGGCAAGGCGCTCCTGTTCCGGACGCTCGGCGGCGTCAACGCCGTCCCCGTCCCGATTTCGGTGAAGAGCCCGGACGAGCTGGTCGAGACGGTCCTCCGGCTCGCGCCCGCCTTCGGCGGCATCAATCTGGAGGACATCGCCTCCCCCAAGTGCTTCTACGTGCTGGAGGAGCTCGCGCGGCGGCTGCCGATCCCGGTCTGGCACGACGACCAGCTGGGGACCGCGGCCGCGACCGTCGCCGGTCTCCTCAACGCGCTGGCGCTCACCGAGCGCTCGATGAGCGACGCCCGGAGCGTGCTCCTGGGCGCCGGGGCGGCCAACCTCGTCACCGCCCGGCTCCTGATCGCGATGGGCCACGACCCGCACCGGCTGTCCATCGTCGACTCGCGCGGGGTCCTCGACGGCGAGCGACAGGACCTCGACGAGCTCTCGGTCCGCAACCGCTGGAAGTACCGGCTCGCGCTGCAGACCGACGGCGGAGGACGCCGCGGCAGCCTGACCGACGCGCTGGTCGACGCCGACGTGCTCATCGCCGCGTCCACGCCCGACCCGAGCACGGTGAAGCCGGAGATGATCCGGTCGATGCACCCCAAGCCGATCGTCTTCGCCCTGGCCAACCCGGTCCCCGAGATCTGGCCGGCCACGGCTCGCGAGGCCGGCGCGGCCGTCGTGGCGACCGGCCGCGGCGACTTCCCGAACCAGGTCAACAACTCGCTGATCTTCCCCGCCGTCTTTCGCGGCGTGCTCGACGCGCGGGCCAGCCGGATTCCCGACGAGATCGTGCTGGCCGCCGCGCAGGAGCTCGCGCGCCACGCGGCCGACCACGGCCTTTCCGCCGAGCACCTGCTCCCGACGATGGAGGAGCGCGAGGTCTTCCCGCACGTCGCGGCCGCCGTGGCGACCGAGGCGGTACGGCTCGGCATCGCGCGCCGGAAGCTCACCCACGACGAGTTCCTCGAGCTCGCCCGGAAGCGGATGGCCCGGCCGGGCGCCCTCGTCAAGGCCATCACCGACGCCGGGCTCATCCGGCCCATGCCGGAGGAGTAGCGCGCTATGACCGACGCCCCGCACTCAGGTGGATCCGCCCACGAGGGCAGTGCCCGGATCCGCCTCCGGCCGGCGACCGTCGAGGACCTCCCCCAGCTCGTCCCCCTCCTGCTGCGCCTGAAGCGGCTCAACGAGGAGTTCGACCCGCTCCTCAAGGTCCGGCCCGACGCCGAGGAGCGGGCCCGCGCGGTCCTCAGCTCGGACCTCGAGAATCCCCAATCGGTCCTGCTCGCCGCCGAGGGGAGCGGCCACGAGCACGGCAAGCTGGTCGGCGTGGTCCGCGCCACGGTCCGGGAGCGGCCGTTCTACACCCCCGAGAAGGAGGGGGTGATCCTCGACATCTACCTCCTACCGCTGTACCGCCGCCACGGCGTCGGCGAGTACCTGCTCGCCGAGACCACCCGTCGGCTCGCCGAGCTGGGCGCGGGGATCGTGACCGCGGAGTTCCCCAACCAGAACGAGATCGCCGGGAAGTTCTACGCCAAGCGCGGCTTCCGGCCGATCACGGCGCTCCACGCCAAGCCGCTGTAGCCGCGCGGGCCGCGTACGCTCAAGTAGTTCGCGCCGGCTCCCCCGGCATGACACCGCGATCCGCCGCTCCGGGAGCCTCGAAGTTCCTGCGCCGAGGGAAGGTCAAGGAGGTCTGGGAGCTCTCGCCGACCGAGCTCGAGTTCCGCTTCACCAACGACATCTCGGTCTTCGACAAGCACATCCCGAGCGAGATCCCCCACAAGGGGGAGACGCTCGCCCGGACGAGCGCCCACTGGTTCGAGCTCTGCAGCAAGCTGGGCGTGCCGCACCACTTCCTCGGACTCTCCGGCCCGACCGGCATGCGCGTCCGGCGCGTCCGGGTCGAGCCCAAGCCGCGGACGCTCGGCGCCCACCCGGTCAACTACCTGGTCCCGCTCGAGTTCATCGTGCGCTACTACGTGGCCGGCTCCCTGTGGGACCGGATCAAGGCCGGTAAGATCAAGCCCGAGTCGCTCGGCCTGCCGACCGGCAAGAGCGTGCAGTACGGCGACCGCCTGCCGGAGCCGATGTTCGAGGTCACCACCAAGCTCGAGCCGGTCGACCGACCGCTGGACTGGCCCGAAGCGCTCGAGCTCGCCGTGCTCGAGCCGGCCCAGAAGGAGGAGATCCGGGAGGCGATCCTCAAGGTCGATGCCGCGATGAGCCGCGAGGTCGAGCCCCGCGGGCTCCTGCACGTCGACGGCAAGAAGGAGTTCGCCGTCGACACCGAGGGGCAGCTCATGGTCGTCGACACCTTCGGAACGGCCGACGAGGACCGCTTCTGGGACCGGGGCGCCTTCGAGCGGGGCCGGTTCGTGGAGTTCTCCAAGGAGTTCGTGCGGCAGCACTACCGGCAGAGCGGCTACTACGACACGCTCACGAAGGCCCGGGAAGACGGCGGCGACGAGCCTCCAATCCCGGCGCTCCCCCCGCTCCTGATCGACGAGGTCAGCCGGCTGTACACGACGGTCTTCCAGCGGCTCACGGGCGAGGCGTTCCACCCGCTCGCCGCCGCCGACGGGGGGAGCGTTTCTCGCTCCCCCACCTAGCCTTATACCGCCGGTCCCGGTCCAATTTTCGATGCCCGCCAAGACCGCCAATCGACCGCCGGCTGAGGAGGAGAAGCGCCCCGTGGCGCTCGAAGACCTCCCCGGCGTGGGACCCACGACCGCCGACAAGCTCCGCGAAGCCGGCTACACCGATCTCATGGAGCTCGCCGTCGCCTCGCCCGGCGACGTCGCCGAGGCGGCCGAGATCGGGACCCAGATCGCGCTCCACATCATCAGCGAGGCCCGACGCCAGGCCGACGTCGGGGGCTTCGAGGCCGGCACCGCGCTCCTGGAGCGACGCAAGCAGCTCGGCCGGATCTCCACCAACTCCAAGGCGCTCGACGAGCTGCTCGGCGGCGGCATCGAGACCCAGGCGATCACCGAGTTCGCCGGCGAGTTCGGTAGCGGCAAGACCCAGATCGGCCACCAGGCGGCGGTCAACGTCCAGCTCCCGGTCCCGGACGGCGGCCTCGACGGCGAGGTCGTCTACATCGACACCGAGAGCACCTTCCGGCCCGAGCGGATCGTCGACATGGCCAAGGCCGCGGGCCTCGAGCCGGAAAAGGCGCTCGGCCGGATCCACATCGCCCGCGCCTTCAACTCCAACCACCAGATGCTCCTCGTCGCCAAGGCGCAGGAGCTCGCCCGGACGCGTCCGATCCGGCTCCTGGTCGTCGACTCGCTCACCGCCCACTTCCGGGCCGAGTACGCCGGGCGCGCCGAGCTCGCGCCCCGCCAGCAGCTCCTCAACAAGCACCTGCACGAGCTGCTGCGCTTTGCCGACACCTACAACGCGGCCATCGTCGTCTCGAACCAGGTGAGCGCGCGGCCGGACATCCTCTTCGGCGACCCGACCCGTCCCATCGGCGGGAACATCGTCGCCCACGCGGCGACCTACCGGGTCTACCTGCGCAAGTCCAAGCCCCCGAAGCGGATCGCGCGGCTGATCGACTCGCCCAACCTCCCCGAGGGGGAGGCGGTCTTCTCGGTCACCGCCGAGGGGATCCGGGACTAGGCCGGTCCGGGCGGCTCGCGGCGCAGCGCCGTCGCCTTGAGGTAGACGAAGAGCCGCCGGCCGCGCTCGAGCCGGAGGCGAGCAACGGCCGCCGGCGTCACCGAGGCGCGCAGCTCCGCCGGCCCCAGCGCCAGCGTCACCTCCTCGCGGTCCCGGCCCACCGCCCGGCGGCCGGCGACCACCACCGGCAGGACATTGCGCGCGCTGGAGTCGAACTGGGCGCGGGCGAGCAGTAGCGCCTCGGGCGCGCAACCCACGGCGACGCGCTCTCCCTCCCGGGCGCGGAAGGCGACCACGAGCGACGGGCCGTCGTCCACTTCGACGTGCGGCGGTGGGCCGGCATGGAACGTCCCCGAGAGCCGGTTGCGGCGGGGCGCACCCGCGGGCCCCCCTCGGGCGCGATCGAGGAGCGTGCGTCCAAGCCGGGTGAGGTGAGCACCGCCCACCCCGGGCCCGCCTCGCCGCGACCGCACGACGGGTCCTCCGAACCCTTCGGACAGCCGGCGGAGCCGGTAGACCCCCCGGTCCCGGGTGAGCCGGGCCCGGCGGCAGGCCTCGGCCACGGAGGGCGAGAGCGCGAGAGCCTCGAGCAGCGTGCGATCGACCGGCGTGATCCACGGCCGAGCGCCGCGGGTTCGGGTCCGGGACCTACGCACCGATGGCACGAAGCTCCCCCTCCTCGACCTCGAGACGGACCGTCCCGCCCCGTGCCGGTAGCTGTCCGGAAGGGTCGGACTCTCCGAGTAGCATCAACCCCTCCACTTCCACTTCGACGGTGCGCGGCCCGCCTCGGCGGTGCAGGAACCGGGCCTCGGTTCCCGGGCCTCCTGCCGAGATGCGGAGCGCGCGAGCGGGGAGGGCGAGTCCTCCGGAGCCGGCCCGAGCTCGAAGCCGGGACGCGAACGGCCCTCGCCGGTCCGCGCCGAGACGATCGGGAGCGAGCACGTTCTCGAAGCCGAGGAACCGGGCGGCAAAGCGGTTCGGGGGCCGCTCGAACAGCCCCGGCAGCGGTCCGTCGTACTGGCTCCGGCCGGTCTCCAGCAGGTGGGCGCGGGAAGCGAGCGAGATCGCCGTCAGCGCGTCGTGGGCGACGAGCAGGAGCGCGATCGCCCGCTCCTCGAGGATGGCGCGGAGCTCCTCCACGAGCGTCTCCCGCGCGTCGGCGTCGAGCGCCGCCGTCGGCTCGTCCAGCAGCAGGAGCCGGGGCTCCACGGCGAGGGCCCGGGCGAGCGCGACCCGCTGTCGCTCCCCTGAGCTGAGGGTGCGAGGGAACCGTCGGGCGAGGGGAAGGAGGCCGAGGCGCTCCAGCCAGTCTCGCGTCTTCCGCTCGGCGTCACGGTCGCCGCGGAGCCGGAGCCCGTAGCGGACGTTCGCCTCGACGCGGCGATGGGGGAAGAGCCCGAGGCCCCCGGGCACCCAGCCGACCTGCCGTCGTTCCGGCGGGAGCTCATCGAGGCGCACCCCGTCGAGCCGTACCTCTCCGGCCCGGATCGGCTCAAAGCCGGCGATCGCGCGCAGGAGCGTGGTCTTGCCGGCCCCATTGGGTCCGAGAAGTGCCGTCGCCTCCCCCGGCGCTATCGCGAGATCGACCGGTCCGAGCCGGAAGCCGCCCCGCTCGACGACAAGGCCCGAGACCTCCAGGCCGCTCACGCGCCCACCTCCCCCCGGCCCCACGGGAGCCGTCCGGCGCCCTCGACCAGGCGCACGGCGAGGAACGCCGCGAGCGCCAACAAGACCAGGAGCGCCGCGGCCGAAGCGGCCGCGTGGAAGTTCACGCCGTACAGGTTGTAGATGTACACCGAGACCGGGTACGTCACGGGGCCTGCGTAGGGGCCGGCCGGGTAGACGGCATAGGCCAGGATCAGGAAAGCCCCGATCTCGCTCACGCCCCGGGCCCAGGTGAGGAGCGCCCCGGTCAGGATGCCGCGGCCCGCCGCCGGCAGCGCGACGTCGATGAAGGCGTCGGCGCGCCCGGCGCCGAGGGAGCGGGCCGCCTCCAGCGCGTCGTCGGACACGCTCCGGAAGGCGAGCTCGCTCGCCAGAACCGTGTATGGGGCGCCGACGTAGACCATTACGAGCACGACCGCCCAGACCGAGTCGAACAGGGGCAGCCCGGCCCAGGTCGCCAAGCGGCCGACGGGGCTCCCCGGCTCGACCCAGAGGAAGAGGGCGAGGCCCGCGACCAGGTGCGGGATGACCACGGGCAGGAGGACCAGCGAGCGCAAGAGCCCCTTGCCGGGGAAGTGCTTGCGCGCGAGGAGGTAGCCGAGCGGCACGCCCAGGCAGACGGCGGTCGCGACGGCGATGGCGCTCGCGAGCAAGGTAACGTCGAGCGAGCTCCAGAACTGGGGGTCCCCGAACTCTCGGCCGATGCCCCCCGGGCCGGCGAACTCGACGAGGGCGACGATCGGCAGGACGAATAGGGCGAGCAGCGAGGCCGACAGCACCCCGGCGAGGGCGGTCGGGCCGGCCGCCAGGACCCGGTCGCGCGTCCTCACGTGATGCCGGCCGCGAGCGAGGCGGGGAGGGCCTGCGTCGTCGCCGCCAGCGCGTCGGGTAGATTCGACACCTGGTCGGTCCAGGGTACCGCCAGCGGCAGGAAGCCGGCTGCCGCGAGCTGCGTCGCCACGGGCGCGGAGACGAGGTAGGCCAGGAAGAGCTGGCCGAGCTCCGGGTTCGGCGCGTTCGACGGCACCGTCGCGGCGAAGAGCACCGGTGAGCCGGTGACCTTCTGGAGGGTGCTGTTCGTGCCCACGATCGAGGTGCTGGCCTTCGCGTAGTCGGTCAGCGCCGTCGCGTTGTCGCTGCCCAGATTGACCTGCCAGGGGAGGGAGAGGAAGGTGAGCCCCGCGCTCTTGGCGTAGGACTGGTACACGAGGAAGGCCTGCACCGTCCCGCCCGAGAGGTAGGTCGAGGCCTGGGTCTCGGAGGCGAGCTTGGTCGTACCCGAGACCGGCACGGCCAGCGCGCCAGGAGCCCCGGTGAAGAAGTGGGAGTAGACCGCGCTCGTACTGCCGTTGAGGAGCTGGCCCTCGAGCTGCAGAGCGAAGATGGCGGCGTAGCCAAGCGGGTCGGTCGAGGCGTTGCTGACGCCGAGCGCCACACCGGGCTTTTGCAGGTCGGCCGCCCAGTTCGACCCATTGAGGCCCGAGAAGGCTGGGACGGAGGGGTTGTAGGCCAGCACGACCGGGTCGGCGGCGAACAGGAGCTCCCAGCTCGCGTACGTCGGCTCGAGGATCTGCGGGATGAGCCGGTAGTCGGCCGCGACGGCCACATCGAAGGCCTCGTGGGTCTGACTGATGGCGTGGAGCGCGGCGATGCTTCCTTCGTACGTCTGCGAGGCCGCGGGGGCGAGGATCCCCGGCTCCTGTGCGGCGAAGGAGGTGATGAGCGGGGGCAGGACGACGTTGAGGCTGCCGGCGCCGATGAGCGTGAAGGTGTTCACCGAGGCGGGCGGCGTGACCGAACTGTTGGTGTTGGAGCTCGAGCCCGGTCCGCGGGCGAGCCAGCCGCCGGCGAATCCGGCGGCGAGCAGGACGATCGCGGCGAACCCGACCAGGAGCACCGTCGTCTGACGGGACATGGACATGGATGTGGCAAAATGCCACATCACTTAAGGAATCGCGGGGCCCGCCTCGATCGGTCCGCGACGCTCCGGTGGGTGGTACCGCCACCAGGCGCGCCCGAGGACCGAGCTGAGGTGGACGGGGCCGAACCGGCGGCTGTCGCGGCTCACGGCGCTCCAATCGCCCTCGAGCCAGATCGACCCGACCGGCACCGGTGCTCCCCCGTCCGGCGGGATCTCTCCCGCGAGCGCGCCGACCCGCTTGACGAGGAAGCGGCTCGGCACCTCGGGATCCCGAACCACGACCACATCGCCGCGCCGGGGAGTCGACTCGGTGTATGCCAGCGGGTCCACGTACAGCCGGTCGCCGGGCGAGAGCGAGGGCGCCATGCTCTGCTCCACGACCTCGACTCGGCGGCTGCGCCGCCTCCGGCGCCACCGGCCGAGCCAGGAGCCCCCGTCGGCGACGGGGCGTGCCGGCATCTTTATGGCCCGTCCCGGGCTCGCGGAGCCATGTCGGCCTTTTCGACGCTCCGCAGCCGCTGGATCGACTGGCGGGACGCGCGCGACCCACCCGTCCGCGTGCACGCCCACTGCGACATACCGTGCGGGATCTACGACCCCCACGAGGCGCAGATCGCCGCCCTCACCCTGGTCCGCATGAACCAGCTCATCGCCGAGCTCAAGGCCCCCGCCGACGGCGCCAAGCCGGAGGAGGTCGAGAAGTACCACAGCCAGATGTCGCGCTTCGTGGTCGTCAAGGAGCGCCACGCCGACCGGGCCGAGAGCGAGATCGTCACGCTGTGGTCGGACTACTTCACCCCCGAGCATCAGAAGAAGTACCCCGAGCTCACCGAGCGCGTCTACGGCGCGATCCAGGCGATCGGCAAGGCCCGCCGCGGCACGGCGGTCGCCGAGGCCGAGGACGCCCTCGCCCAGGTCCAGGCGGTCGCCGAGCTGTTCTGGAAGTCGAAGGACACAAAGACCGTCCGCGTGCCGTCCAAGAGCAAGGCCGGCCACGAGCTGCTCCTCCCCGCAGCCTAGTCGGCTCCGCTTGAGCCCGTGACGGAGAGCCTCCCGGTCGACGGGAGCTCTCTCAACCTCGAGCAGTTCCTCGCCGTCGTCCGCGGCCGCTCCACGGTCGAGCCCACCGCGGAGGCCCTGGTCGCCGTCCGCGCGGGCCGCGCGGCGGTGGAACGCGCGCTCGCCAGCGGCCGTGCGGTCTACGGCGTCACGACCGGCTTCGGGGCCCTCGCGAGCACGCCGGTCGGCGCGGCGCGCGCCCGCGAGCTCCAGCTCAACCTGGTCCGGAGCCACGCCTGCGGCACCGGCCCGCCGCTGCCCGCCGAGGTAGTGCGCGGGCTATTGCTCCTCCGGCTCAACAGCCTCTGCCGAGGGCTCTCGGGCGTGCGGCCGGATCTCGTCCGGATGCTCGCCGAGTGCCTCAATCGGGGCGTCGTGCCGTGGGTACCGGAGCAGGGCTCCGTCGGTGCTTCCGGGGATCTGGCGCCGCTGGCCCATCTCGCCCTGGCGCTGGTCGGCGAAGGCTCCTGCCTCGACCGCACCGGCGGCGAGCGGCCCGCCCGCCAGGAGCTCAGCGCGGCGGGCCTCGCTCCGCTGGCGCTCGCCGAGAAGGAGGGGGTCGCCCTCATCAACGGGACGGCGCTCATGACCAGCTACCTCGCCCTCGGCGTCGCCGACGGACAGGAGCTCCTCGCCGCCGCGGAGTCCGCCGCGGCGATGAGCTTCGACGCGCTCGGCGGGTCCCTCGAACCGCTCGACGATCAGGTCCACTCCGCCCGCGGGCTCCCCGAGCAGGCCCAGGTCGCCGCGCGCATGCGGGAGCGGCTGGCGGGATCGGCGCTCACGTCGCCGGTCGGTCAGGCGCGGGCGCAGGACCCGTACACGCTCCGGGCCATCCCGCCCGTCTTCGGAGCGAGCGTCCTCGCGCTCGAGTGGGCGGAGCAGGTGCTCGCCAGCGAGCTGAACGCGGTCAGCGACAACCCGCTCGTGCTCCCAGGCGATCTCTTCCTTTCGGGCGCCAACTTCCACGGCCAACCGCTCGCGCTCGCCCTCGACACCCTGGCGCTGGGGCTGCAGTACCTGGCGGGCTTCTCCGAACGACGCATCTCGCGGCTCCTCCACCCCGCCCTGAACGGCGGGCTCCCGGCGTTCCTCTCGCCAGAGCCCGGCGCCCACTCCGGCTACATGATCGCCCAGTATCTCGCGAGCGCGCTCGTACTGGAGAACGCAGGGCTCGTCCACCCGGCCAGCGCGCTCAGCCTGCCGACGTCGGCCGATCAGGAGGACTTCAACAGCGAGGGCGCCCGGGCCGGCGCGAAGCTCCGGCGGCTGATCGAGAACGCGCGACGCGTGATCGCCGTCGAGTGGCTGGTCGCCGGCCAGGCCCTAGAACTTCGCCGTCCCAAGACCGGCGGGAAGGGCTCCGAGGCCGCCCTGCGCGCGCTGCGAAGCCTGGTGCCCTCCCTCGAGCGGGACCGTCCCCTCGCGCCCGAGATCGAGCAGGTGGCTGACGCGATCGCCGACGGCTCGCTGCTCCGGCGCCTCCGGGCGCAACGGTAGCGCCGGAGCCGCCGCCGGCGGGGACGGCTTCGCCTCCGGGCCGGTCGGAAAGCCGGTGACGGCGCGCCGCTCGCCGCAGACGCGGCAGGCGAACTCGCCGGGACCGGAGTGGCGCATCGGGGCTTTGCACTTCGGACAGGAGACGCTCGCCCCAGAGAGCCAGGCCGCGAGGAGCTCCTCCGAGCGGCGGGGTGCGGCCCGGACCGGGGGAGCCGGCGACCCGAGCGCGGCGGTGGCTGCGGTCCGGCCATCGAAGTGACGGCCGCACAGCGGACAGCTGAAGCGACCCGCGATAGGGCTGGCGAGCGTGGGCAGATGGCAGGTGGGGCAGTCCGCGCCGACCGTGGCGGAGGATGGGCGCCGAGCCGGCACCGGGGGAGCGGAAGTTCCCGCTGCCGGTGAGGCAGGACCGGGAGGTGGCGGAGACCCGCGCGACGGGGGCCGATACCTCAGCGGCAACGCCGGGTACGGATCGTCCGGGCGGAGCAGCTCGGGGGGCGGTGCGGCGAGGTCGCGGGGGGCGACCGTGTCGCGGCGGAGGCCCAGCAGCGCGAGCAGGCCGTGGGATCGCGGGGTGCGGCCGGGGCCCGGCACGAGCTATCCGTCGCGGAGCCCCCGCCTAAAGATTTGGGCTCGACGGGAAAAATGGCTCCCGGCGGTCCGGGGAAGGGCCTTGTGGACGGTGCCGCCCCCTCCGGGTCGCCGGGGCCCGAGGCCAACTTCGGCATACCCTATGGACACTATATAGTTTCGGGGGGCCGCGGAAGATGCGCCCGGGCATGTCCCGGCTCCTCCCGGACCCGTTTCCGGACCCTTTGCCGGCGGTTATCCGTCGAGGCGCTTCCCGGTCGCCATGGAAGCCACGCGAACCCCTAGGCTGGCGCCGTACCTCGTCGTCCCGAACGCCCGCGAGCTCGTGAGGTTCGTCGAGCAGGCGCTCGGAGGTACCCTTTCGTTCGAAATGGAGGGGAGCGAGGGGCGGCTTGAGCATGGGGAGCTTCGCATCGCCGACTCGCTGGTGATGGTGGCCGACGCGCCGCCGGGCCGGGCGCCGTTCCCGGCGATGCTCCACCTGTACGTCTCCGACGCCCAGGCCTCCTATCGACGGGCGATCGCCGGTGGAGCGACCAGCGTGCGCGAGCCGGCGATGGCGCCGGACGGCCACCTCCGGGGCGGGGTCCGCGATAGCTGGGGTAACGAGTGGTGGTTCAGCACCCCCCGGGGTGGGCTTTGAGGTCGGAACGGAAACTGCGTTCCTGAGTCTTAGGAGACCGGATCGACCGGGGCCCGAGCGGGAGCGAGTCCGAGCTGGACGAGGGCCTTGTCGGTGGCCCGCGGCTTCGGCAGGAGGGCCATCTCCTGGGGCCGCAGCCACCGCGCGCCGTCCCGGAGCCGGGTCGAGCCCTTCACCCGGCCGCGGAAGAGGTGCAGCTCGACGGAGAAGTGGCTGTACTGGTGCCGGACGGTCCCGGCCGGCCGCAGGGGCCCGGCCTCGAGCCCGGTCTCCTCGCGGAGCTCCCGCCGGGCGGCTCCGGCGAGAGCCTCCCCGGGCTCGGGTGTTCCGCCGGGAAGCTCCCACAGGCCGCGGAGCAGTCCCCCCTCGGTCCGTCGCTGGAGCAGCCACCGCGATCCGTGGCGGAGCGCCACCACGGCCGCGACTCGGTGGGGCCGCTTCGGCCGGCGGGCGCGCACCGGCAGCGCCGCCGGGTCGGGAAGCGTGCGGAAGGCCCGGCAGTGGCGCTGGACCGGGCAGATCGAGCAGCGCGGAGCGCGACCGGTGCAGATGGTCTCACCGAGCTCCATGACCGCCTCGTTGAACCGGCCGGCCGCTCGGAGCGGTAGCTCGCGCTCAAGGTAGACGGAAAGTCGGCGCCGCACCGACCGGGCGCGTACGTCCCCGTGCTCACCGGTGAGTCGAGCGGCCACGCGGACCCCATTGGCCTCCAGGGCGAGCACCGGCTCGTCGAAGGCGATCGAGGCGACGGCTCGGGCGATGTACGGGCCGACGCCGGGAAGCTCCTCGAGCCCGGCCGCGTCGCGCGGGAACTCGTGGGCGGCGCCGGCTCGGATCTGCCGAGCGGCCGCGCGGAGGTTCCAGGCGCGCGTATAGTAGCCGGCCCCCTCCCACGCCTTCAGGAGCGCATCGTCGGAGGCGTCGGCCAGCGAACGCAGGCTCGGGAACCGCGCGAGGACCCGCTCGTAGTACGGGAGCGCCTGGGCGACCCGGGTCTGCTGGAGCAGCACCTCGGCGAGCCACACGTGGTACGGATCCCGGTCGCGCCGCCAGGGAAGCGGCCGCCGGTGTCGCGCAAACCACCTCAGCAGCGGGGGCGCGATCCCGGCGGCGAATGCGGAGCTCCGGCGTCGGCGGTCCGGAGCCATGCCGTTCCCGTACGAGGCTACTCCTTAAGCCGACTTACCGTCTCGAACGCTCCGATGGCAGGCGAGCCGGCGACCCTGGTCCACGTCACCGACGAGACCTTCGAGACCGAGGTGCTCCGCTCGCCGCTGCCGGTGCTCGTGGACTTCTACGCCGACTGGTGCGCGCCGTGCAAGTCCGCCGAGCCGGTGCTGGTGCAGCTCTCGCAGAACCTCTCGGGTCGGGTCAAGTTCACCAAGGTCAACGTCGACGAGAGCGGGAACGTCACCCGCTCGTACGGCATCCACTCGATCCCGACCTACCTCTTCGTCGACAAGGGGCGGGAGCGGGGCCGCGAGCTCGCCCTGACCGCGCCGACCGAGTTCCGGACCGTTCTCAAGCGGTACTTCCCCGCGTTCTAGAGCGGGCGCCGCCGTCCGGCGGTTAGTGCCGGAACACTCGCCATCCGGTCAGGTACATCGCGATCCCCAGCCGCTCGGCCGCCGCGATGACCTCGGGGTCGCGCAGGCTCCCGCCGGGCTGCAGGATCGCGCGCACCCCCCCGCGGCCCGCCGCCTCCACGCCGTCGGCGAACGGGAAGAAGGCGTCCGAGGCCAGCACCGAGCCGCGCGCCCGATCCCCGGCAACGGCCACCGCGTCCTCGACCGCTTTCACCCGCGAGGGCTGGCCCGAACCGATCCCCACGGTCGTCGATCCGGCGGCCAGCACGACGGCGTTGGAACGGGCGTGACGGACGACCCGCCAGGCGAAGTCGAGCGCGGCGAGCTCCCCGGGGGTGGCCGCGTGGCTCGTCACGGACTTGAGCTCGCCGGGAGCGAGCTGCCGCACGTCGTACTCCTGGACGAGGAGCCGACCGAGGGCGCTGCGCGCCTCCCATCGGGGACGATCGAGCGCCGGCGGGGCCACCTCGACCACCTTGAGCTTGGCGCGCCCATCGAGGGCGGTCAATGCGTCGGGGGCGACCGAAGGCGCGGCGAGGAGATCGACGAACACGCCCTTGAGCGACGGAACGTCCGCCCGACCGACAGGGCGGTTGACCGCGATCGCGCAGCCGTACCGCGCGACCGGATCGGTGGCGAGCGCCCGAGTCAGTGCCGTCGGCAGGTCCGGTCCCGAGGCGACGCCGACCGGCGTCGCGTGCTTGACCACGGCGGCCGTCGGCGCCGGGAACTCCGCGACCACGCTGACGGCCGTGTCCAGGTCCAGGAGGTTGGTGTAGGAGAGCGAGGGCCCCTTGAGCGAGCGGAGCGGGAAGGCCGAGAAGGGGGAGCCCGCGTCGGCCGCGCCGTAGCGGGCCGCGGCCTGGTGCGGGTTCTCGCCGTAGCGCAGGGGGACCTCCTCGCGAGCGAGCTCGAGCCGGCCCGGAAACGGGCCGCTCGCCTCTCCGGAGAGTCCGTCGGTGATGCACCGGTCGTAGGCCGCGACGCGTTCGAAGGTCCGCAGCGCGAGCGCCCGCCGCAGCTCCGCGGAGAGCTCGCCACCGAGCGCGTCGAGCTCGGCACCGACAGCGGCGTACTCCTCCGGCGCGCTCACCGCCGCCACGCGAGCGTGGTTCTTCGCGGCGGCGCGGGCGAGCGTGACCCCCCCGATGTCGATGGCCTCCACCAGGGCGGGCTCGCCGGCCTTCTCCCGCACGCGCTCGGCGAACGGGTAGAAGTTGACGGCGACGAGGTCGAAGGACCGGAGGCCCCGGGCGGTCAGTTCGCGATCCCCCTGGTCACCGGGCGGGGCCAGGATGCCGCCGAGGACCGCCGGGTGCAGCGTCTTCACGCGACCGCCGAACCAGTCGGCGATACCGGTGAGCTCCTCCGCCGATCCGACCCGGACGCCGATCCCATCGAGCGCGGCGCGGGTTCCCGTGGTGGCCCAGAGCTCGACCGAATGGCGCGCGAGAGAGCGGGCGAACTCGGGGAGTCCTCGCTTGTCGTCGACGGCCAAGAAGGCCCGGCGTACGGCCCGCCGTCCGGTCGCTTCGGGACCCACTCCCTTACCCCGAAGCCGGAGCCTCGCGGTAGGATAACCCTGACGAGCGGGGCGCCGGGCTCCGGCGCCACGACGGGGCGGCGGAGCTCGGGCGGGCTCGCCCGAGGCGCGGTACGAGCAGTCAAGTCCGCCCTGGGGTCCATCGGGGAGATCGAGCCCCGATGAGCGGCCCCCGTTCGCTGATGTTCGGATCGATGGCCCCGGCCTACGACCTGCTGTACGCCCAGAAGGACTACGCCGCCGAGGCCCGGTTCCTGGCGGGGCTCGCGCGCCGGATCCGCCGCACGACCGGTGGGGTTTGGCTGGACGTGGCCTGCGGGACGGGCCGGCACCTGGATCAGCTGCAACGGTGGTACACGGTCGCGGGCGTCGACCGGAGCGGCGAGATGCTCGCCATCGCACGCCGACGGCTGCCCCGTGTTCGACTAACGCGCGGGGACATGCGGAGCTTCCGACTGACCCGCCGGTTCGACGTCATCAGCTGCCTGTTCAGCGCGATCGGCCATCTGCAGACCGAGTCCGATCTCGTGTCCACGTTCGCCAATTTCGAGAGGCACCTCGCGCCGGGCGGCGTCGCCCTGGTCGAGCCCTGGCTCCTGCCCGAAGATCTGCGCGTCGGGAGCGTCCATGTGGTGAGCGCTCAGCGCCCGGAGCTCGCGGTAGCGCGGCTGGCCTTTTCCCGCGTCCGGGGGCGGCACACGCTCATCGAGTATCGCTACCTCCTCGGAAGGCCCGGCCGAGGAATCGCCGAGTACCGGGAGACCGATCGGGGACTCGTCGTCTCCTCCCAGCGGCTGGTCGAGCTCATGGAGCGCGCCGGGCTCGATGCGCGCTTCCTCCGCTACGGGCCTATGGCGCGTCGGGGTCTGCTGGTGGGACGCAAGCTGAAGCGTAGCCGGGTAGGTCCCCGCGGGCGCACCTAGGTCCCTACATCGAAGGGGCGGGCGGCCGGCGCGAGACCGGGCTCACCACCGGTGAGCTTCGCCGGTGCGTCGATAGGTAACCCCCGTCCCGGATGGGAAGATCATGACCGCGACCCACCCGTACCAGCAGCTGAGCTCGAACCAGATCCGCCACCTCCTCATTGGACCGTACGACTACGAGCGGAAGCTCGAAGGGCGCCGCGTCGACGAACGTGCGAGGCGGCCGTCCCCCTTGGCGGGCGGACGGGCTCCGCATTCGGGCTAGCGGTCGGCCGGTGGCGAGCGTGGGGAGCCCGACCCTCTCGGCCGCCTCAGCCGGCCGGTACCCCGCTACGTCACGGTATCGTGGCCGAGCACTCCGCGTCGTGCCCGCCCGGTTCCGCAATTGTGAACACGAACACGTCACCGACCAGTTGGTGCGCCTCGGTCGAGTCTAGCGAGAAGAGGAAGGAGTCTTCCGTGCTGAGGGTCGCCCCGCCTCCGACCAGCCACACGCCCGAGCTCCAGGAGTAGATGCCGAGGCGATCG
>DASYZY010000177.1:0-6060 GCA_035945735.1 Thermoplasmata archaeon | reverse complement strand
GACGTGGGCGGCGGCCCAGACCGGGAGCGAGGTGAGCAGGGCGAGGCTCGCGACCAGGAAGCTGAGCCGGTAGCCGCCGAGGAGGCCGATCGCGCCGGCGAGGAAGGCGCCGAGCACCGAGGCGATGCCGCCGAGCGCGCTCGACAGTCCGATCGTCGTGCCGGCGTCCCGGCGGTGCAGGGCTTGGAACAGGAGCAGCGACGACGCCGTCGAGTACAGCGCGATCGCCGCCCCCGCCAGGGCGTAGAACAGCACGTTGGCGACGAACAGGCTGCCGAGCAGCAGCGGCAGTGCCGCCGCGAGCGTGAGCGCCAGGTACGAGACCGCCCGGAGGTAGGTGCTGTAGCCGACGAGCCGCGCGGCGCCCAGACGGGAGGCGAGCCGGCCCGACAGCGGAAAGGCGACGCCCTGCGCGCCGTTGTTGGCGGCGTTCACGAGGAAGATTGCGGCGCCGCCCATCCCGGCGGCGTACAGGTACGGCGTGTAGGCGGTGTTGAACAGGCTCGCCGAGAGATTGAACAGGAAGGAGGCCCCGAGGATGAGCGGAAGCTCGTGGTGCAGCTCCTCGGCGGCCCAGCGGCGGAGCCGGGTGAATGATCCGGGCGCGAGGCTCGGCCGACGCGGGAAGAACGGCACGAACACGTGGCCGGCCGAGATGTGCCGCAACCGGGAGGCGAGCGAGGCCGGATGCCGGGCGACCTGCTCGGTGGTGAGCGTACGCTCCGGCGGCTCCACCGCCCGGACCGTCACGAGGCAGGCGAGCGCGGCCAATCCGGCGAACAGGTACAGGAGCGGGAGCAGCGAGCCGCCCGCCTCCAACCAGGCGAAGCCGGCGAGCACGCCGGCGATCCCGCCCAGGATGCTCATCTCCTGGAAGGAGGCGAACGCCTGGGGGCGCTCGAGCTCCGGGAACTTCTCCAGGATGAGCAGGTTGGAGGCGCTGGTGCCGGCCGGCGTGAGGAACCCGATCGTCGTGTAGACGACGAAGAGGAAGCCGAGCGAGGGCAAGAGGCCCAGGCTCGCGAACCCGACGGCATACGCAGCGAAGTTGATCAACAGGAAGGCCCGCCGGTGGGGGAAGCGGTCGGCGAGATGCCCCCACAGCATCGACGCGACGATGACGCTCGTGTTGAACAGGACCGCCGCGATCGAGACGTCGAACAGGTCCCCGTGGAAACGGCCGAGGACGAGCAGCGGGAGCACGACGCCGAAGCCGGAGGTCGCGGCGTTCACCGGGACGAACAGGAGCAGCCACGGCCGGGCCAGCAGCGTGCGGCGCCAGGAGCGCGGGTCCGTCACCATCGCCCGGAACGGGCCGCCGCGACCCCGGTTCGGCTTAAGGAACGTCGGCTCGACAGGAACGACCGCGTCGCTGTCCCAACCCTTATAAAGCGGGGGAGGTCTCGCGCGGCGTCGGACGGCGTTCAGTCGTGGCCATCGGATTCGTCCTCATCAGCACTGCACCGGCGAAGGAGCACGAGGTCTACTCGGAGCTCCTGCGCGTCAAGGGGATCGTCGAGCTCCACCCCTTGTTTGGCGAGTACGATCTCATCGCCAAGGTCGAGGCGGAGGACTTCAACGCCCTCGGCCAGCTCGTGGTGGACAAGATCCGTTCCGTCTCGGGCGTCATCGACACCAAGACCCTGACCGGCATCAAGTTCTAGGAGAGGCATCGCAGACATGTTCGAAGCGTGGGTCGCCGGTACGACGACGTTGAACATCGAGGCCTGGGGATTCCTGACGATCCTCCTCCTGGTCTTCGGACTCTTCCTGCTCCTCGCCGGCGTCTTCACCGCCTACTTCGGCAGCGGCAAGAGCCGGCAGATCGGCGTCGCGCTCCTGGCCGGTGGGATCGTCGTGGGCGTCCTCTTCGCCTACCTGTACCACCTCGAGGCGCACAACCTGGGCTCGCTCCTGGTCGGGACCATCGAGGTCCTGGCGGCCGCCGTCATCGGCGCCATCGCCGCGATCGCGATCTTCCTGGTCGCGATCATGAAGTCGTAGGCGGGCCCCGAAGCCCCCCTCCCCGCCGTGTCGGGGCGGAAGGTGCGTCGACTCGTCACGCTGTCCACCGACATCGGCTGGGCGTACGCGGCGCAGATCAAGTCCGTCCTCCTGAGGGACGTGCCGCCCGAGCGCATCGTCGACCTGGCCCACGATCTGCCCGCGCACCAGGTCGACGCCTCCTCCTTCCTGCTCCGCGAGATGGCCCGCCGGTTCCCCTCCGGCACCGTCCACCTGGCGGTCGTCGACCCGGGCGTCGGCGGACGGCGGGCCCCGGTCGCGATCGCCTGCCGGGAGGGCAGCTACCTGGTCGGCCCGGATAATGGGCTGCTGGCCCCCCTGGCGGAGCTCTTCGGTGTCCGGGAGGTCCGCCGGATCCGTCCCCGGGCGGGACCCCGGGTCGGCGCCACCTTCGACGGCCGCGACCTGTTCGCGCCGGCGGCCGCGGCACTGGCGATCGGCCGGCGCTTCTCTACCCTGGGGCCGAGGTCGAGCCTTCATCGGCGGAAGCGCCCTCTGCCGAGCCGGACACGGTCCGGGCTCGACGGCCGTATTCTTTGGGTGGACCCGTTCGGCAACCTGATCACAGACCTTCCGTCGGAGTGGTGGCCGAGCTCGGTCACCCGGGCGCGCCTCGTGATCCACGGTCGCTCCTGGCCGCTCGTCACCGTGCGCGTCTACGAAGAGCTCGGGTCCCGAGCCCTCGGCGTCCTCCCCTCCAGCTTCGGCCTGCTCGAGGTGGCCGCGCGGGAGCGACCGTCGTCGGCCCGGACCTTCGGCGCCGTCGGCGACCGGCTCCGCCTCGAGTTCGCCCGGCCTCCCGCGGGGGCAAGTGGAGCCGACGCCATTCCGCCGCAAGAGCGTAAATAATCCGGCCCGTCGGAGGGTGCGGTCGGCCGTTCCCGACGGGTACGCATGGCCAAACGAGACTACTACGAGGTGCTCGGCGTGCCGAAAGGCGCGAGCTCCGAGGAGATCCGGTCGGCCTACCGCAAGCTCGCGCGGAAGTACCATCCCGACGTGAACAAGGAGAACCCGAAGGCGGCCGAGGAGAAGTTCAAGGAGCTCTCCGAGGCGTACGAGGTGCTCGCCGACGACGGCAAGCGCGCCCGGTACGACAGCCTGGGTTTCGGCGGCGTCGCCCAGGATTTCGGGCCGAGCGGCTTCACCTGGCAGAACTTCACGCACGCCGGCGACCTCGAGGACCTTCTCGGCTCCTCCCCCTTCTTCCGGGAGTGGTTCACCGGCGGGCTCGGCGAGGAGCTGCTCCGGCAGAGCCAGCGCGGTCGCGGGCGCACGACGCACCGCGGGGGCGATCTCGAGATCTCGATCAAGCTCCCCCTGGCCGCCGCCGTCACGGGGGCGGTCCGGACGCTCGACGTGCCGCGCACCAACGACTGCCCGTCGTGCGACGGCACCGGGGCGCGCAACGGGACCGCCTTCGAGGTCTGCCCGGAGTGCGAAGGACGCGGGCAGATCCGGCGGACCCAGAACCGAGGCTACACGCAGCTCATCCAGATCATGGAGTGCACGACCTGCCACGGCAGCGGCCGCCGGATCAAGGAGGCCTGCCCGCGCTGCGAGGGCTCCGGCATCGAGCGGACCGTCCAGCGCGTCGAGGTCCGGGTGCCGGCGGGCATCGAGGATGGGACCATGCTGCGCCTGTCGCGTCAGGGCGAGAGCGGCAGCGGCATCGCCCCCGGCGATCTCTTCGTGCAGGTGCTCCTGGAGCCCTCGGCGCAGTTCCATCGCGAGGGCCGCGATGCCTACTCCGAAGCGCGCGTGGCGCTCTCCACGGCGCTCCTCGGCGGGGAGGCCCGCATCCCGACCCTCACGGGCGAGGCGATGCTGCGCGTGCCGGCCGGCGCCCAGCCCGGCAGCCAGTACCGGCTACGGGGGGAAGGGTTCCCCCGACTGCGAGGCACCGATCGCGGCGACCTCATCGTGACGGTCCGGGTCGACCTGCCAACCTCGCTCACGGCCCATCAGCGCGAGGTCGTGCGCGAAGCCTTCGGCGAGCCGGGGGTCCCGGCGCCGGGCCGCCGGGGCCTGTTCGGTCGGCGGAGCTGACCGTGCCCGGCTCGGGCGAGCAGTACTTCGCCGAGCGGCCGCACTCGGCCTCCCGACGTCGCGAGCTCCGCTTCCTGTACCGGGGCGAGCTGTTGAGCTTCGAGACCGACCGGGGGGTCTTCGCCACCGAGTCGCTGGATCCGGGCACGGCCCTGCTCATCGAGAACATGAGCGTGGGCCGGCGCGACCGCATCCTCGACCTCGGCTGCGGCTGGGGGGCGATCGGCGCGGCCGCGGCCCGCTCGGCCGTCGAGGGAGGTTCGGTCCTCACCGACGTCAACCGACGGGCAGTGCTCCTCGCCCGCTCGAACCTGCGCCGCAATCGGATCGCGAACGCCGAGGTCCGTGCCGGAGGCCTGTTCGCACCCGTCGAAGCCGAACGATTCGACCTCATCGCCACCAACCCTCCGTACCACGCCGGTCGTCCCCTCGTCCTCGAGCTGCTGGCCGGGGCGCCGGCCCACCTCCACCCCGGCGGCCGGCTCCTGTTGGTGGGCAAGGGCAGCCAAGGGATCCGGTTCTACCAGCAGTGGCTCGCCGAGCACTGGGCCGGCGGCGTCGAGGTGCTGGCCCGGGGCAGCGGCTACCGGGTCCTCGAGGCGCGTCCCGCGCGGGACAGCCGCCAGCGGTAGAGGCGCCCCAAGTGGCGGAGGTAGCGGACCATCTCCCCGCCCCCCAGCTTGCTCTCCCCGGCGAGCCGGGGCGCGAAGCTGAACGGCACCTCGAGCACCGGCTTCGGCCCGCACTTCACGAGCACCTCGAGCGCGATCTTGTACCCGATCGGTGCGAGCGCGGCGCGGCCGAGGATCCTCCGGTCGACGGCGAAGAAACCGCTCATCGGGTCCCGCACGTGGGCTAAGGGCCGAGCGAGCGTGGTCGCCCCCCAGGAGATGAGGCGGCGCACCCCCCGCAACCCCGCGTCGGAGCCGCCGGCGACGTGCCGGCTGCCCAGCGTCATCTCGGCTTGGCCGGACCGGATGGGCTCGACGAGGCCGGCCAGTCGCTCGGGGGGGTGGCTACCGTCGGCGTCCATGACGACGACGATCTCGCCTCGCGCTTCGGCGAACCCCTCGATCACCGCCGAGGCGAGGCCGCGTCGGCCGTGCCGCTCGAGCAGGCGCCAGCGCCCCTCGGCGGCGCGGGCCCGAACCCACGCGCCGGTGCCGTCGGGCGACTCATCGTCCACGACCAGGATCTCCGAGCTCCACGCCGAGGCGGCCTGCTCCAGGCGGACGTGGAGCAGCTCCAGCGAGCCGCGCTCGTTGTAGGTGGGGAGAAGAACGGTGAGCTCCACCAACGGCCCACGCTAGCGGGAACGGGAGAAAACGCCGCGCCCGGCGGCCCTCGGAGCGTCCGAGCCGGTGGTGCCGTCGACGTGCCCACCGAAGCACTTAAAGGGGGGGCGCTGCTCGGCGGCCCCGCCCGGTCGGGGAGGACCCCCGGCAGGCCCCCTCATCCATGCACGCACGGTCCAGCACGTCTCCGCGACCCGCCCAGCGGAGCGGCTAGTTCGAGGAAACGGAGGGGTTCCCGCGCCGAAGCCCGCGAAAGAGGAGGCGAGCGCCTCCGAGGAAGCCCCCGAGGAGAAGGCCGGTAAGCCCGCCAAGGGCGAGAAGGCGGAGAAATCCGACAAGGGGGACAAGGGCGAGAAGGGCGGCAAGGAGAAGACGCCCGGCAAGGGAAAGGCCGCCAAGGGCAAGGCCGGCGCTTCCGGCGGCACCGAGCGCAAGGGCAAGCCGATCCCCGACAACCCCAACTTCCGCTACATCGTCCGACTCGCCGGCAGCGACCTCGACGGGACCCGCTCGACCGCGCTCGCGATCACCGGCGTGCGCGGCGTCGGTCTTCGCATCGCCGAGACCGCCTGCCGGATCGCGCAGGTCAGCAGCTCCGAGATGATCGGCAACCTGCCCGAGGCGACCGTCGACGGGCTCGAGGCCGTGCTCAACGACCTCCCGCACCGGCTGCCGTCGTGGATGCTCAACC
>DASYZY010000176.1:0-2826 GCA_035945735.1 Thermoplasmata archaeon | reverse complement strand
CCTCTGCAGCTCGGCGTTCCTTCTGCGCAATCTCTCCGACCTGCCGCTCGGCTTTCGCGAGGTCCGTCGCGTGCTGCGGCCCGGCGGGACGGCGCTGGTGCTGGAGATCACCGAGCCTCGCCACCGAGCCTTCCGCGCGTTGTTCCACGCGTACTTCGACCACGTGGTGCCCGCCATCGGCGCCGCGGCCGGTTCGGAAGGCCCGTACCGCTACCTGCCGGAGTCGCTCCGCTCCCTGCCGGGCCCGGAGGAGCTGTTCCGGATCATGGGATCGGCCGGGCTCGAGGGCATGCGGGCCGTCCCGTTGAGCGGCGGAGCCGTGACCGCCTACCTCGGCCGCGCACCGGGTGACGTGGACTAGCGCGGGCCGGCAGCCTATTTACTCGAGGCCGAGTGGGCCGGTCGATGGCTTCGTCGAGCTCCGAACCGTTCCGGTACGCCCACGCGCAGGGCGACAAGATCGCGTGGATGAGCCAGAACACGAACCACCTGGTGCCCCCCCGGATCGTCGCGGCGGCGGTCTGCTCGGGGCTGGCCAAGCACGTCTACCAGGAGTACCCGTACGCCCCGGGCGACCCGGAGCTCCGTTCGCTGGTCCTCCAGGACCTAGGCTTCGATGCCGACAGCGGATTCTTCCTGTCGGCCGGAGGGACCGAGGCGCTCTACGCGTTGACCCGCGCGCTTCTCGCGCCGGGCGACGAGGTGCTCGGTTCCGACCCGAGCTACCTCATCATCCACCGGTTCGTCGAGCTTTCGGGCGCCCGGACGCTGATGCCGGACATCTACCGGCCGCCCTACCGGCTGACCCCGGAGATCGTCGAGGCGAACCTCACCCCCAAGACCCGGATGATCCTCCTGATCGACCCGCTCAACCCGCTCGGTTCGGCCTACCCCCGCGAGGAGGTCCGCGCCATCGCCGAGATCGCCCGGGACCGGAAGCTGCTCCTGCTGCACGACGTCACCTACCGGGACTTCGCCGACGCCCCCTCCCGCGCCGCCGAGTTCCACCCCGAGGGCACCCTCACGGTGTGGAGCGTGTCCAAGAACTGCGGGCTCGCCGGCCTCCGGGTGGGGGGCCTCGTCGGTTCGAAGGAGCTGGTCGCGAAGGTGGCGAAGTACAACACCAACGACCTCGGCGTCAACGTCCTCGGCCAACGCGCCGCGGTAGCGCTGCTCCGGACCAAGCCCGAGTGGATCGGGGAGGTGCGGCGCCAGACCCGGGAGAATCAGGAGCGGATCCGGGCGGCCGTACCGGACTGGCCCGGCGTGCAGCTGCCGGTCTTTCCGTCGCAGGCCAACATGTTCGTGCTGGACGTGAGCCGGGCCGGCATCGCCCCCGACGCGCTCCAGAGCGAGCTCCTGTACCACCACGGGGTCTTCCTGCGCTCGGGCGCGTATCTCTCGCCCGGCCACGGGAACAAGTTCATCCGCGTCTCCTTTTCGAACCACAAGGAGGACGTCGACCGGCTGCTCGCCGCCTTCCCTCAAGCACTCGCGGCGGTCGCCCCTCAAGCCCGGGCGGCCTAGGGCAGCACGGTTCCCCAGGCGCACCCGGCGGCCTCGCCTGTTTAAGGGGGGTCGCAGATGCCCTCGAAATGCGGCGGTCGGCAGATCGAAAGCGAGCGCCCCCGACTCTGGCCGCCCTTGCGGTACTGCTCGCGATAGTGGTGGCCGTCCCGGCCGGCACCGGGCACTTCCGCTCCGGGGCCGCCACCGCACCCCCCGAGAACTCGCAACCTGTAGCAACGTCGATCGGTCACCCCGGGTCGGCCGCGCTGGGTGGAACCTCCGGGTCGCCCAGCACTCGGGCGGCCCAGGAGATGCTCGCGGCCCGGTCGACGGCGCGGATCACCCCCGCCACCTTCAACAACAGCTGGGTCGACATCTCGCCGCTCACGCCCGTGGCCCCGCCGGCGCTCGCCGGGGCCGCCGTGGTCTACGACCCGGCGAACGGCTGGATCATCCTGTTCGGAGGACTCTCCGACAGCCTGGGCCCGACCAACTACACCTGGATCTTCTTCGACTGGACCTGGTCCAACATCACGCTGGACTACCCGTCGGCCCCTTCGCCCCGGTACTACGCCTCGATCGCCTACGATGCCTACCTGAACGCCGTCGTGCTCTACGGCGGCCAGTCCTCCGTCAGCACCTACCTCGGGGACACCTGGGAGTTCTCCCCCGTGACCGGCTGGTCGCAGTGGCACACCGCCACCGGGCTTCCCTTCGGGCCACCGGCCCGGGGCGGGGCGATGATGGCGTACGATGCCAACGACAACTACGTGCTCCTGTTCGGCGGGTACAACGGCTCGATCTACTTCGGGGAGACCTGGAGCTGGGATGGGAACAACTGGACCAAGCTGGCCCTGAGCCCGAGCCCGCCGGCCCGCGAGTGGGGCACGCTCACTTGGTATCCGAACATCGGCGCGCTCGTCCTCTTCGGCGGGTCGGCCTACTCGCTCACCACCGCGTTTAACGACACGTGGCTCTTCTTCAACGGCAACTGGTCGGTGACCCCGACCCTGATCGCGCCGGTGGACCGGGAGCTCGCCGGCGCCGCCTTCGACGGCTCGACCCACCAGGTGCTGCTCTTCGGCGGCGAACATCCGGACGGCTGCAACCTGCAGGGCGACACGTGGACCTACGCCGCCGGCGCCTGGCAGGAGCTCCCCATCACCGGACCGAACGCCCGCTGGGGGCCGGCGATGGCCTTCGATCCCGCCCACGGCTACGTCGTGCTCTTCGGCGGGGAGATCGGCTCCTGCAGCCCCAGCGTCGGGGTCAACGACACCTGGGTCTATGGTCCTTGGAACACGAGCAACCCGCCCG
>DASYZY010000175.1:0-1505 GCA_035945735.1 Thermoplasmata archaeon | reverse complement strand
CGGACCCCGTTCCGCGCCCGCCCCGCTCCGGAGCTGGTCGCAGGTGGCCGACGAGTACCTGGCCCTGTACGCCGAGCTCGCCGGCGGCCGCTGGAGTGCCTAGAACGTGGTCGCGAGCGCTCGGCCGCCGAATGTGCTGGTGATCGTCATGGATACCGTCCGGCAGTCCGATTTCCCGGGCGGTCGGGACGGTGTGGGCGGCATGCCGGCGGTCGCCGCGCTTCGACGGGAGTCGGTGCTCTACCCGAACGCGGTCGCGCCGGCGCCGTGGACCGTGCCCTCGCACGCCAGCCTCCTGACCGGCATGTACCCCTGGGAGCACGGGGCGCACGGCCACTCGGACATCCGGCTCGCTCCGACGGTCCCGCAGCTCCCGGAGCTCCTGCGCCCCCACGGCTACCGGAGCGCGTTGTTCGCCTCGAACTTTCTCGTGGGCCCCGAGACCGGGCTCGGAACCGGCGCCGACTACGCCTGCTGGGGCGAGTGGTGGGAGGGGTACCTCCGCGGCTACGGGCATCCGTTTCCCCCGCACCAACGGGTGGCGAGCGACCCCGTCGATCCCCCTCCGGCCCGGCCCCGCGAGGGAGGGATCTGGAGCCTCGTGCGCACCGCCTCCCCCATCGCCCACCGGTACCCGGGCACGCTCGACCTCGCCGGCCGGCTCCTGCGGGGGCTCCGGCCCAACCCGCCGGGGACGGGAGAGGGCGTGTCGCCCTGGATCGAGCCCACGCTCGACCGGTGGCTCCGCGCCGTCCCGGCGGAGTCGCCGGTGTTCGTGCTCGTGAACCTGCTCGACGCCCACGAGCCCTACTTCCCCCCCGAGGGGAACGGCACGACGCTCGCCGAGTGGCTCCGCTACGCCGTCGTTCCGCAGGACCGCACCGGCTGGCTGTCCGGGCACTGGGACCCGGAGCCCCGGTCGATGGAGGTGCTCCGGAAGCTCTACCGGTCGTCTATCCAGGCGATGGACTCGCGGATCCGGTCGATGCTTCGGAGCTTCGAGGAGACCGGCCGATGGGAGAACACGCTCTGTGTCCTCACCAGCGACCACGGCCAGGCCTTCGGCGACCACGATCTGTTCTACCACATGCTCCGCGTGGACGAGTCGGAGGTGCGGATCCCGCTCTGGGTCCGATACCCCGGCGGGGAGCACGGGGGAGGGAGCGCCCGCGGCTGGGCGAGCCTCGTCGACGTCGCCCCGACGGCGCTGCGCGCCGCCGGCGCGGCCGGCTCGCCATCGGAGGGCGCCTATCCGCTCGACGCGCTCATCGACGGCGAACGCCCTCGGCCCGTACTGTCGGCGGCCGACGGCATCCTCTGGGACCCCATGGCCCGCGGGGTGACGAGCGACCGGCGCAAGCAGTTCGACCGCCCGTGGGTGGCCGCCTACTCCGGGGAGTGGAAGCTCACGCTCGACGTCCAGGCCGGAACGGCCCAGGCGTACCGGATCCTCGACGATCCCGGAGAGGCCCAACCGCTGTCGATCGAGGGTCGGCCGGGCTTGG
>DASYZY010000174.1:0-2309 GCA_035945735.1 Thermoplasmata archaeon | reverse complement strand
CCTGGTGCTCGTGCGGGACGTGGGAGAGGACGGGCATCGACTTCGCCACGAGCAGCGTGCGCTGCCGGGACGACCGCGTCGGGCTCTGGTTCCAGCTGAAGGAGAGCACGGCGTCCACCGAGTCGGCGAGCGCCTGCTCCGTATCGGCGCCGGCCACGCCGTGGGACAGGAGCAGGTAGACGACGCCGTTCCAGCTCTTCGCTCGCCGGCGCAGCCCCTTGATCAGGGCCAACAGCTCCGGCACCGCGACACCGGGACGGGCGAGAAGATCGGTGAGGGAGTCGACGATGAGGACGTTGTCCGGCCCGCCCTGTTCGACGCTGGAGGCGAGCGCCGAGAGCACACTGTCGGTCGAACTGCGGGAGGCGCTCACGGAGGCGAGCAGCCCGCCGCTGGGCGCCGACCAGGCCGAGGGCACGATCGTGTCGGCGAAGTACGCGCCGGATAGGTCGAGGAAGGTGAGGTGTCGCTCGAAGACATTGCGGTAGAGATTGTCGAAGGAGGCCGAGAGCTCCTGCAGCACCTGCTCCCGCGAGCGCGTGAGGCTGACGTAGGCGACCGCGCGTGGGAACCGGTAGTTCTCGCGGTCCACGGCGAGGTAGAACCGGTGCAGCTGCTGCTCGTCGTAGTGGAACATGAGGTGGGTGGCCGAGGTGAGCGCGAACTCCTGGTGGCCGGCGCCGGTCTCGCCGAGCAATAGCACGACCGAGCCGGAGGGGAAGCCGCCGCTCACCTGGTCGAAGTCGGCGATCCCGCTCGGGATCCGGAGATCGGTGATGGCGCTGAGGGCCGGCCGCGCCCGGCCGGACGGGACCCACGGGCTCATCGGCGCTGCCGGAAACTCGACCGCCACCGCCGCCGTACCTCTGTCGGGGCGCCTGCGCGGTGTCCGGTATTTCTACGCTCGCCTCGACTCGCGTCGTATCGGTGGCCTACGGCGGCGCCGGCCGCTGTTCCGGCCCTCAGTTCTTGGTGAACTCTCGGAGAACGACGGTCGCGTAGGCTCCCTTGGGAAGCGCGAACTCGAGCTCGTACGCGCGGTCGACGGCGGCCTCCGGCGCCGCTGGGAAGCGAAGCGCGATCGTCGGCCACGGGCAGAGCAGCGGCCTCCAGCGGCCTTCGCTGGCGAGCTCGGGGATGGCAGGCATACGGAAGTTGCGGAGCTCGAGACCATCGCGGGTGAGTAGCGGCGCGACGAGAGCGCGCGTGGGTTCGTTCAGCGGCTCCATCCCGAACCCCACCAGCGGACCGGCGCGCACGGCCCCGCCGCGGCGCACGAGCTCCGTTAGCTCGACGAGGTTGTCGGCGGTCACGGGCACCGCCCCCGTTCCCGGCACGGTCCCGTCCTTCGCGACCCGAAGCAAGGTCTCGCCGGGCTCCAAGACCCCCAGCAGCGAGCCCCCCTCGATCCGCTGCGAGAGGTACTCGTTGAACAGCCACGACTGGTAGGCGTGTACGAACAGCACGCGGAGCTCCCGGGGCAGCGAGCGGAGCGCGCGCTCGGGGTCGTGGCCCCGGGCCAAATGATCGAGCATCCGCCGTTCGAACAGGTACGACGAGGGGAATTCGCGGAGCGCTCGCGCCGGGTCGTGGTGGCGGCGCCAGGACCGCCGCGCCTCCGCGCCCGGACCCGTCTCCTCGCCGGCCTCCGCCGCGAGGTACGTCTCCACCGCGGCCGACACATCTCCGCGCAGGAGCGCGAGACCCACGAGGTGGGTCACCGGGCGCACTTCTCCGAACCGCTGGAGCCCGAAATAGTTCGGCACTCCGCCCGCCGCGCGGAGCGCCGCTGCCGTCGACTCTGCCGCCGACTGCGCCTCGGCCGGGCCGAGCAAGACGTCGACCACGCGGATGCGAAAGCGGTTGCCGAAGTGGTGCCCGAGCACGAGACCGCTGCCCGCGCGATAGGCGTCGAGGAGTCGAAGGCCGGGGCGCTCGAGCCGGTCGAGTGGGAGATCGACGGCGTGCACCGAGAACAGCTGCTCGGTGACCGCGCGCCGATCCTTGGTTCCGGCCCAGCCGATCGCGCCGGGCCCCACGCCGAGGAGCCGGGAGAGCTCGGCGACGAGCGCGTGCTGCTCGCGCATCGTGGATTCGATGCGGAGGATGGTGAACCCGCCGCTCTCATCGGGGACCGGGTGGGCGGAGATCTCGCGGACCTCGAACTCCTCGGGCCGGGCCTTGATCCGACCTCCGGTGCCGGGCGTCGAAGTGCCGTAGCAGCGTAGGCCGAGCGCGCGCTCGCGTTCGGGCGGGCGCGGGAGATCGGTCACGGGCTCGTCATCGACGGAGCATTATAGTGCAAGGCC
>DASYZY010000173.1:0-5472 GCA_035945735.1 Thermoplasmata archaeon | reverse complement strand
CGTCCACGGCACCGGAGCGGTATCCGGCCTCGGTCGACTCGTACTCCGCGGTCCGCCCCAGCTGCTCCGCGATGAACTTCCAGCCGTGGACTCGGGTCAACGTCCCGTCCAGATCGAGCGTGACGAGACGCCAGGGGAACGCGCTCACGACGCCCCGCGTCGCGCCCGCCGGCCGCTGCGGGCCGCCCCGAGGAGTATCCCGCCGATCCAGAGGCCGAGCGCGCCGATCGCGACGAAGGGCGTGCTCCGCACGAGCGCCGACGAATCGATCGGGAATCCGAGCCAGAGCGCTGCCGCGCCGATCAGCGTCACCAGAAGCCCGAGCATCACCAGGCGCTGACGTCGCCGCTCGTCCTTGGCGGCGGAAGCGGGAGGGGAATCGTTCACGGGCGCCGTCACACGCCGCGGGGGATTATGCTCGCTTCTACGCCTTAGGCCGCTTCCGGGTGGCAACGCTTAATAGGACCCGACAGTATTCGATATCGGAAAACCGATATCATGTGGCATTTCGGTATGCACGGGGGCAAGCGTCGAGGACTTCGGGTCTGGGTGCTGATGGCGCTGCGGCGCAAGCCGCGCAACGGCGCCGAGCTGATGGACGAGATGGAGGGGATGAGCCAGGGCTGGTGGCGGCCCTCGCCCGGTTCCGTCTACCCCTTGCTCGAGGAGCTCACGAAGGAAGGCCTGACCCAGCGCCGCTCCGACGGCCGGTACGAGCTCACCTCGAAGGCCAGTGAAGACTTCGGCTGGGCCGGATTCCCGTTCGGCGAGCCCGGCGCCAGCCGATCGGTGGAATCGACGGTACGCGAAGTCGGCGACCTCCTGTCGTACCTCGAGGACTCCGTCGAAACGGCGACCGATCGGCTCGAGCCGGCCCGGTCCAAGCTCGAGGAGATCCGCGGACGGATCGATGCGCTGCTCAAGAAAAGCCGCGCGTAGGTCCGGCCGTGCCCGGACCGCCTTACGAAACCCATCCGGTGGAAGCCGGTAGGTGCCGGATCGCCCGGGGGCGACGATGAGCGAGCCGATCGTCGTCGTGGACCGACTCGAGAAGGAGTACCCCGGCGGTATTAAGGCCGTCAAAGGCGTCAGCTTCGAGGTCCGGGAGAGGGAGATCTTCGGGTTCCTCGGACCAAACGGGGCCGGCAAGAGCACGACCCTCGGCGTGCTCACGACCCAGCTCAAGCCGACCGGCGGTCGGGCGACGGTCACGGGCCTCGACGTCGTCGAGCACCCGGAGGCGATCCGTCGCCGTATCGGCCTCGTCTTCCAGGAGTCGACCGCCGACGACGAGCTCACCGGGCGTGAGAACCTCGAGCTCTCCGCCGCGCTGTACGGCGTGCCGATCGCCGATACCCAGAGCCGCATCAACACGCTGCTGTCCAGCCTGAAGCTCGAGGACTCCGCCGGCCGGCTGGTGAAGACCTTCTCCGGTGGGATGCGGCGCCGGCTCGAGATCGCGGCCGGCATCCTGCACACGCCCCGCGTGCTCTTTCTCGACGAGCCGACGATCGGACTCGACCCGCAGGGACGGGCCGGCATCGGCCAGTACGTCCGGGAGCTGCGCGACAAGTTCGGCGTGACCGTCGTCGTGACCACGCACTACCTGGACGAGGCCGACCAGCTCTGCGACCGGATCGCGATCATCGACCACGGCGAGATCCGGGCCATGGGCACTCCGTCCGAGCTCAAGGAGAAGCTCGGCGGCGATGTCGTGACGCTCACGCTGCGCGAGCCCGGCGTCGACCTGACGGCGGCGCTCCGCCAGGTCCCCGGGGTGCTCGACGTCCAGCGCCAGGACGGCCGGTACCGCCTCAAGACCGCCCAGGGAGAGGCCGTGGTGCCCGGTGCCGTGCAGCGCTGCCTCGAGGCCAAGGCGCCGCTCGCCTCCGTGTCGGTCAAGCGCCCCTCGCTCGACGAGGTGTTCCTGGAGTACACCGGGCGCGAGTACCGCGAGGAGGAGGGCCCCTCGGCGGCCGATATGGCGATGCGGATGAACCAGTGGCGGGGGCGTCGGCCGTGAGCTTCCGTGCCTTCCTTGCGCTCACCCGGCGCGAGCTCCTGCGCTGGGTCCGGACCCCGGCGGCGATCATCAGTTCGCTGATGATGCCGTTCTTCTACCTGCTCCTGTTCGGTCAGGCCCTCAACCTGGGCAAGATCATCGCCGCCGAGCCGATCCCGGCGGCGCAGGTCGCCGTCTTCTTCCAGGGCGCCCCGAACTTCTACTCCTACTTCTCGGCCGGGATGGTCGGCTTCGTGGTGCTGTTCACGAGCCTGTTCGCCGGCGCGAACCTGATCTTCGACAAGCGGCTCGGCTTCGTCAAGCGCGTCGCCGCCGCGCCCGTGAGCCGGAGCGTGATCCTCGGCTCGCGCCTGGCCGCCGGCGTGCTCCGGGGCGTCCTCCTCGGAATCGCGGTCTTCGCCATCGCCGTCCTGTTCGCGCACCTGCCGGGGCTCGCCGGTCTCACCGTCTCCGGGTCTCCCGGCGTCGTCGGCATCGCCGAGATCTTCCTGGCGATGGTGTTCCTCGCCGCTGCCTTCACCTCGATCTTCCTGGCCCTCGGCTTCGTGATCGAGAAGGTCGACTCCTACTTCGCCGTCATGAACCTGGTGAACCTCCCGTTGCTGTTCAGCTCGAACGCGCTGTTCCCGCGCTACCTGATGCCCACCTGGCTGCAGGACCTCTCGAACTGGAACCCGGTCTCGCTCGCCGTCGACGTGATCCGGGAGAACCTCTTCGGCTCCTCGGCGTACTACCCGTACTCGGCGGCGGAGTACCTCGGCTTCCTGTTCGTGATCGCGGCCGTCCTCGTCGGCGCCTCGGTCCTGATCACCCAGCGGACCCTGTCCGCGAAGTGATCCGGCCTATCCGGACGGCGGCCGCCGCCGCTGGGGCAGCGGTGGAGGACCGGGGGGAGGTCCGGGTGGGGCCGGGTCGGCCGGCGGCGGTGTGACGGGTCCGCCCGGCTCTCCGAAGTCGAAGGGCTCGATGCCCGAGGCGTAGTCGAACGAGGGCGTGAAGGGCCGGATCCGCTTCTCGGTGGGCCGCAGGCGCGGCACGCGCTGGTACAGCTCCTCCCGGGTGGTCGGATCGCTCTCCCAGGAGCGGAGCGCGCCGATGGGGGAGATGATCGTCGTCACCAGCCCGACGCCGGCGACGATCGTGAACTGGGTGGTCGTGAACACATGCAGGCTGAGGAGCGTGACGGCCATCGCGAGCTCGACGGCGCCCCGGCTGCTCACGAGGTAGCCGATCGCCAGGGAGTTCGGCTCCGACCACTTGAGCCCCCGCGCGATCCCGTACCCCGTGAAGATCTTCGTCACGAGGGCGACGGCGAGCAGTACGACGAGCAGCAGCCCGTCCAGCGGCGTGGCGAGGAGCCGCAGGTTCATCTCGACGCCGACGAAAGCGAAGAACAGCGGGATGAAGAAGCCCCAGGTGACCGTGTCGAAGACCCGGCTGATGCGGCCGTGCGCCTCGACGCCGGCGCTCTCTCGGGTCACCAGCAGGCCGGCGTAGAAGGCGCCCACGACGAAGGTCAGGCCGAGGAACTGGCTGAAGAGCGAGGCGCCGAGCACGAGCACCATCAGCAGCGCGAAGCCGCCCTCGCGCGAGCGCCAGGTCTCCTGGAACTGGTGGCGGAACTTCTCCCAGCGCTGGCTCGCCCGGAGCGCCCGCAGGATGGTGTGGATGGTGAACATCACGCTGATGAACAGCCCGACCGAGACCGAGGCGATGGCGACGGCCACCGTCCCCGAGCCCGTCCCGTTCTGCAGCTGGAGGAGCACGGCGAAGACGCTGACGGCGACCAGCTCGTTGATCAGCGCCGTGTTCATCACGAGCCGACCGAGCGCCGAGCGGGTGAGCCCGAACTCGACCAGCATGATGCCCATGACGGGCAGGGCGGTGATCGACAGCGTCAGGGCGAAGAACAGCGAGGTGACGAACGGCGTCCCCGGATACAGGAAGTGGACGGTGAGGGCGAGACCGCCAAAGGGGACGGCGAACACCAGGACCCCCATGGCCGCGTTGGCCGGGGTCATCCGGTAGATCTGCTCGGGCACGACGTCGAGGCCGGCCAGGAACAGGATGAACACCGTCGCCAGGGTCTGGATCGCCCCGAGCTCGGGGGCGAGCGAGGACAGGCCGATGTACGGTCCGATCAGCGACGGGCCCAGGAGCACGCCGACGAGCAGCTGGCCGACGAGCGCCGCCTGGCCCAGCCGGTTCGCGATCTCGCCGGCGAGGACCGCGCTGGCCAGGAGCAGGGACAGGTCGATGATGAACTGGGTGGTGGAGGTCATCGACGCGAGGTGCCCAGGCCGGACCCCGGACGGGCGGAACGGGGGTCTTCTACCCCTTTAACCCTCGGGTGGCGCGGAGACGGCGGATATACCCGCCGAACGGTACCCGGTCGATGGACCGACGGGGATCCCGCTCCCGGAGGGCGAGCGAACGGGAGACGTCGCCCGCTGCGCCGGATCCGGAAGCGGAGCGGCAGGCCCGGCGAACGCGCGGCCGGGAGGAGCTGTTCGATGTCCGGGCCGACCGGCGCTCCCCCTTCCCCGCCCTCGAGGTCCGGAACCCGGGCCACGGGACCCGCTACGAGGTGTTCTGGCCGACCTACCCGCTGTCGGAGCCGCTGTTCTGCGACTGCGCCGACTTCGCCCATCGGGGGCTCGGCACCTGCAAGCACATCGAGGCCGCCCGCCTGTGGGCCGCCGAGCACGAGAGCGAGCTGGCGGCGCCGTTCCCCCTTCGCGCTCCCCCGGTATCGTGGGGGGAGCTGGACCGCGCCTCGAGCGCGCTCGAGCGGGGCCACGGAGTGACGCCGCAGCGGCTGCGCTGGGCCGAAGCTACGCTGCTTCGGTAGGTCGACCCACGGGACAAAGGCCCGCGGGCCGGAGAAGAGGTTGGTCGGAGGGCTCGGGCCTCGGGCCCTACGAGCTCATCCCGGGGGCGCCCTTGAGCGCCTTGATCTTGTAGTACTCCGGGTCGACGACGACCTCGCCGTTGATCCCCATCGTCTCGATAGTCTTCAGCTGGATGCCGCTCGACGCCTTCGCCGCCTGCCAGTCGGGGATCGGGATCGAGAACTTCTTCTCGACCTCGGTCCGGTAGATGGGGCCGGAGTTGTACGAGCAGAACGGGATGATCCGCCCGTCCGGGACCGCGTAGTGGATATCGCAGCGCATGAGGCGCTGGATGTCGTAGTCGTACGCGTCCTGGAAGTGCATGTTCCCGATGTAGAGCGTCCGCCAGGTGAACTTGGCGAGCGCCTCCTTGTTCCCCTCGGTGAAGATGCCCGCGATCACGCGGATCGCGTTCTTCTCGTTGAGCCCCTCCGGCGCCTTGGAGAAGTCGAAGAACTTCGCCACGTCGCGCATGAGGCCCGCGCCGGCGACGGCCGCCCGGACCCGGGCGAAGCGCGCGTCCCGGTACTTCTCGATGAGCTCCTCGACGTTCTCAAA
>DASYZY010000172.1:0-1784 GCA_035945735.1 Thermoplasmata archaeon | reverse complement strand
CTGCCTGTCGAACGAGACCGGCACGGCGCAGGAGTACTTCGGCTGGGGCGGTGCGGTCGAGGCGCGCGGGCCGACGGGGCAGCTGGCCGCGCTCGAGCCGAGCGCGGTCGTCACGGGGAGCCCTCAGTACGTTCCCCTGGTCGTGCTCCTTACCGGCGCGCCCGGCGGATACACCCAGTTCAGCTACGACCCGGTCGTCGGCATCATCACCCCGTCGTCGCCCGCCGGGCTCCCCGTCACCGAGCTCGTCGTGGGTCTCGGAGTCGCCGGCGCGGCGATCGGTCTCGCCGCCCTAGTCCTCGTCCAGGTCCAACGGCGCCCGCCCTCGCTCGAACGGGTGGACGGTCCATGAGCCTCCCCCGGCTCCTCCGCGACGCGCGCGCCGCGCACGATGCGGTGCAGCTGCCGTGCGGCCACGAGGTCGCGCTCGGCCGCTCCGCGATCCTCATCGAGCTCTCCGCGGCGATCCTCGCCCACCAGCAGATGTGTCAATCCGACGCATCCGGGCTCGACCCACGGGTACCGTTCGGCGGATACCCGCTGTTCGATCCGTTCGGCCGCCTGCTCTGAAGTCGGCACCGGTGGAGCGGTGGGGGGGCCACCGGTCCCCCCGAATCGTTCAAGAGGGGGACGCTAGTCGCCCGGCCTGTGCGGCTCGAGGAATACCTCCTCGAGCTCGATGTCGACTACCCGCGCGAGGAGTTCCGCGGGGACCTGGTGCTGACGGCGAAGGACCCGCCGTCGCCGTTCGCGCTGGACTGCGAAGGCCTGTCCATCCATGAGGTCTGGGCCGGCGACTCGCCGGTCCCGTTCCGAGTGGATCCGGGACGCCAGCGGCTCGAACTGGAGCACGCCGGCTCCGGGCTGGTCCGCCTCCGGATCCGGTACTCCGGCCAGGTCGGCCAGAAGACCCTGTCGGGGCTCTACGCGAGCCGCCAATCGGGCCGCACCTACCTGACGACGATGATGGAGCCGGTCGGCTGCCGCCGGTTGCTACCCTGCGTGGACTCGCCGGATCACAAGGCGGTCTTCCGACTGAACGTGACCACGCAGGCCGACCTCACCGTCATCTCCAACGCCCCCGTGGCCGCGGTGCAGGAGCGCTCCGGGCTGCGGCGTTGGTGCTTCGAGCCGACGCCCCGAATGTCGACGTACCTGCTGTACCTCGGCATCGGCCCCTTCGAGCTCCGCACGCACGGGGCCGGCGCGGTGGAGCTGATCGCCGCGACGCCACCCGGCAAGTCCGAGCAGTCGCAGGGCTGCCTCGAGATGGGCGGTCCGCTGCTCGACGGCTACTCGCAGTACTTCGGGTTGCCCTACCCCCTGCCGAAGCTGCACCTGGTCGCGGTGCCGGAACTCGGCGCGGGGGCGATGGAGAACTGGGGCGCGATCGCCTTCAGCGAGATCGGGCTCATGCTGAACGACTCGACCTCGCCGTCGATCCGACGCTGGATCGTCGAGACAATGGCGCACGAGATCGCCCACCAGTGGTTCGGCAATCTGGTGACGATGCGCTCGTTCACCGACATCTGGCTGAACGAGAGCTTCGCGACCTTCGTCGCGGCGAAGGTCACGGAGCGGCTCGGGCTGCGCGAGCACCCCTGGAGCGAGTTCCTGATCCGGATCCGGGGCGCCTACTTCTCCGACTCCCTCGAGAGCACGCACCCGATCCAGCTCCGGAGCGCCGAGCCCGCCGAGATCATGCAGAATGTCGACGAGATCACCTACTACAAGGGAGCCGCCGTGCTCCGCATGATCGACGCCTACCTCGGCGAGGAGAACTT
>DASYZY010000171.1:0-6757 GCA_035945735.1 Thermoplasmata archaeon | reverse complement strand
CAGGGCGCGCGCCGTGGGCTCACCGACCTCCGCCGCTTGCCCTCGAAACACGGTGATCGAGCCGGCGGCGAAGAGACCATCGGTCGACCAATCGGGCGGTGAGGCGCAGAGCAGACGGCGCAGGATCGGGTCCCGGATGATCTCGCCCAGCAGTCGCTGTGCTCCCTCTCCGTCCTCCCGCCGCTCCCGGCTCCACCGGTCGAACTCGGCGACCGCCTGCCTTCCCTCGGCCGACCAACCCGAGAAGCCGGAAGCGCCGGAGTCCAGGAGCTCGTAGGCCTCGACGAGGGTCGCGCCCGGCGAGGCCGCCGCAGCTCGGAGGGCCGCCGCCAGGTGCTCTTCGATCCGCGGTCCCCAGAAGGCCGTGTCCGGAAAGCGCGCCAGGCGGAGCTGGCGGAAGGCGTTCACGAGCGAGGCGGTGGAGCGCTCCCGTTGGACCGCGTCGCGGCGGCCGCCGATATCCGCCAGCGCGTTCGTGCCCGAGCCGGGATCGTCAGGACCGATCCAGCGCACCCGTCGGGCAAGTGGACTCGGCAGGACCTGGGAGAACCGCTCGGCCGTGTCGCCCACCGGATCGAAGAGGACGAGTGACCCCCGCGTCGCGGCCGAGCGGGCGAGACGCAGGAGCGACGAGCTCTTGCCGGTGCCGGTCTCCCCGAGCACCAGCAGATGGCGCCCTTCTCGCGGAGGGATCGGGAGCTTCGCGACGGCCCCTCCGTCGGACCGCCCCACGGCGATGGCGAGCGAACCCTCCCCTTCCCTAGCGCCCTGATCGCCCACGGCCCACGGCGCGGGCAGGAGCGCCGCGAGCTCGCTGACGGCGAAATCGAGCACCGGCGGCGGCCGTGAACTCCCCCATCGACGCGGGGCCCGAAAGTCGACGGCGGCTCCGCCCGGGAACCGAAGGAGGGCCGCCGTCAGGCGCCCCAGCGCCTGCGCCGCCGTCGCCGGAGCGGCGAGGTCCCGGGCGACGACGAGCCGCACTGCCCAGTGCGGCTCCTGGCGACGTTCCTCGATCCGATTCCGCAGTCGGCGCTCGGGGTCATCGGCCGGAGACACTCGGTCCCGTTCGGACGCCGGCATCGGTTCCATCGGCCGAGCGAGGAGCGGCGGCGGATGGGCCGGCATGGGGCACGGCGTTGCCCATCCCTCCAGCCAGGCGCCGGCGCCGGCGGCCCGGAACCCGCGCCACAGCGCATCCGAGAGGGCCATGTCGGGGGACACCGGCAGGATCGGGGCGCCGAGCAGTCCGGCGGTCCGTCCGACCTCGGCGACGACCGTGCCCGAGGGGAGCGTCTCGGCCCGAGGCCACTGCCCGGGATCGTACAGCGTCCGGAGCGCCGACTGGACCCAGCGCGCACCGGAGCCTCCCTCGACTCCGAGCCAGAATCCCCCGCTCGCGCCGGAGCTCCACCGGAAGTGCAGGGTCCCGACCAAGGAGATGCCCGCGCGAAGCGCAGCGGGGAGGTCCCGCGCCAGCGAGCGTTCTCGTTCGAGCTCCCACCGGCCGGCCCGCCCCCGAAAGTGGTACCACCGCGTTTCGCGCCCTAGCTCGGCGCGCGCACGAGGGGGAGCCGGCATGGACCGAAGTGCGAGCCGCGGCGGTGAGCCGCGCCGGAGCCGCCGAACGGTGAAGGACGCCCGCCGCTGGACCTCGTCAGGGTCAAGTACCCTGCCATGCCGGTGGCGGCGGGTCTCGGCACGTGTCCTCGCTCGAAGAGCAGATCACCGCCGTCGAGGACGAGATCCGAAACACCTCCTACAACAAGGCGACCTCGGGGCACATCGGGCGGCTCCGAGCGAAGGTCGCCGCCCTACGTCTGGAACGCGAGAAGCGGGCCAAGGGCTCGGGCGGCGGGCTCGGTTACGGGGTCCGCAAGGGGGGCCACGCGACCGTCGGGCTCGTCGGGTACCCATCGGTGGGCAAGTCCACCCTGCTCACGGCGATCACGGGCGCCAAGAGCGAGAGCGCGGCCTACGACTTCACCACGCTCACGATCATCCCTGGGATGCTCACGTGGGGGGGCGCGGCCATCCAGGTGCTCGACATGCCCGGGCTGGTTCCGGGGGCGGCGAAGGGCCGGGGGCGTGGGCGCGAGGTCCTCTCCGTCATCCGGTCCGTCGAGCTCGTGCTGTTCATGATCGACGCCGAGCACACCGATTTCAAGGCGCTGCTCGCCGAGCTCGAGAACGCGGGCATCCGGATCAACTCGCGGCCGCCGAAGATCGTCGTGACCCCCGGGCTCCGCGGCGGCATCGTGGTCACGAGCACGGTGCGGCGCACCCAGCTCACCGACGAGCTCGCGGTGGACATCGCCCACGAGTTCGGCATGCACAACGGCTCGATCGTCTTCCGCGAGGACGCGAGCGCCGACCAGCTCATCGACGTGCTGGCCGGCAACCGCGTCTACCTGCGGGGCATCCTCGCCGTGAACAAGGCCGACCTGATCGAGCCCAAGGAGAAAGAGCGCCTCAAGGGCCAGCTCAAGGGATCGTCGCCGCTGTTCCTGTCGGCGAAGACGGGGACCGGCGTGCCGGAGCTCGTCGACGCGATCGGGCATGCGCTCGCCTTCATCCGGGTGTACCTCAAGCCCCCCGGTCGGGAGGCCGATCTCGTCAACCCGATCATCCTGCAGAAGGGCGATCGGGTAGAGGACCTGCTGCGCCGCCTCCCCACCGACCTCGGGGTCCACTTCCGGACCGCTCTCGTGACGGGCCCGAGCGCTCGGTTCACCAGCCAGACGGTCGGCCGGGAGCATCGGCTCGCCGACAAGGATGTCGTGACCATCGTCGTTCACCACGGCCTCGCCAAGGCGAGCTAGGCAGGCCCGCGCGCCGTCCGCTCGGACTATCGGCGACGGATCACGCGGGCCGCTGGGCGGCGAGCCCGCGTTGGGGATCGAACGGGCGGCCGATTGGTGCGGGCCGCGGCGGTCGCGCGGCCCGAGGACGTCCCCACGAGGAGGACGTGCGCCCGATGGAACGGCAGGAGGTTGATCCGCTCCTGAACATGGAGCAGGGGCTGGAGCTCGCGTTCGACCCGGCCGAGGTTCTCCTCCGGGCTCGCGTCGCGGCTCAGGCTAGAAAGCTTCAGCACGAACAGGAATCGGCCCCCGTCGCGCAGGTGGAGACGGGCGTTTTCCTTGACGATTGCGGCCTGATCCGGCTGAGACACGTCGGCGTACAGCCCGTCGACCAGCGGCACCAGCTCTCGATACTCCTCCGGGCGCCTCGCATCGGCGAGGATCGGGAAGAGACCGGGCAGTCGGTTCGCGATCTCGAGCAGGCGGAGCCCCGGTCGTGGGCTCCTCTCGATCGCGAAGACCTCGCCCGTCGGCGCGGTGAGGTCGGCGACGTGGGAAGCGGTAGTTCCGCCGGCGGCCCCCAGGTACAGCCAGCGCTCGCCCGGGCGCGGCGGGGTCAAGCGGGGCGAGCGGATCAGCGCCGCGGCGAGCTTGCTGCGGAACGGATCGAAGTGTCGGAACGCGCGCTCCCCTCGGTGGAGCACCCGCTCCCCGTACAGCGAGGGCGGCACCGCCAGGCTCTGGGTGAACAGGTGGGTCCGCTCCCCTTCGGTGACCCGCCACAGCCGGTCGAGCACGGTGGTCGGTGCCGGCGTTGGCGCACGCCGAGTCATTCGGCCGCCCGTCGCTGGCGGGAGAGGGAGCTGATCCGTCGGTCCCGCCGAAGGCGGAGCGCGGGGGAGATCCGCCTCCGACCGGAGCCGTCGGCGCGGGCCGCGATGACGGCGAGCGCGGCCAAGCTCCGCGCGTAAGCGCCCCGCCGGTCGGGCGGGACCTGCTCCATCCCTTCGGCGCGAAACATCACTCCGTACCGGGGTCCGTGGCCCCCCGCGGGACGTCGACGGCTGCCGAGGAGCTGGGCCCGGGAGGCGCTCATCCGGCCGAGAGCCTCGATGCCGCCCGCCCGAGCGATGAGACGAGCCGCTACGAGGGGCCCGACGACCTGGGCGAGGTTCGGAGCGAGCGAGCCGGCCGCCTCCTCCAACTGGGCGCGGAGCTCCCGGTGATGCTCCTGGGCGCTCCCGCGAAACTGCCGCCAGCGTTCGGCGTGGCGTCGGAGCGGTTCCGAGGTTCCCGTCACGAACGAGCGCGCGGCCGATCCTTCCCGTTCGACGGCCCGCTCGGTGCGCTCCTCTTCACGCGCCAGCGAGATCAGCGCCTCTTCCGGCGAGGAGAGTCGGGCGGCGAGCCGGCGCTGCATCAGGGCCAGGTAGAAGCGCCGGTCCCAAGGCTCGAGGGCGGGCCAGCCCTCGGCCCGGAGGTGGCGGGCCTCCGTCTCGGAGATCGGCACGGGGCCCCGCTCGAGGGGGGCGATCGTGGGGGCGAGCGCGGGCTCGAGGACCGCAAGCGAGCCTCGCGGCGCGCGGGCCTGGATCCAGCCGCGCAGCGCCTCGGAGATGGGCTCACCGGCATCGACCCGGGCGGCCGCCTCCTCGGGCTCCGGCTCGACAGGAGCCTCGGCGAGCATCCCGCCGTGAGCGCCTACCCAGCGAAGGCGGCCGCCGGTCCGCAGCAGGGCCGCATCGGCCACGGCGCTAGAATCCGGGCAGCGTACGCTGGAACCGCTGCCGTTCCTCGGGCACCTCGAGCGGGTAGCGGCCGGTGAGGCAGCCCAAGCAGAGGCGATCCTCAGGGAGCCCGATCGCCTCGACCAGGCCGCGGAGCGAGAGGTAGTAGACCGAGTCCGCGCCCACGACCTCCGCGACCTGCTCCGGCGTGCGTGAGGAGGCCACGAGCTCCTTGCGCTGTTTCATGTCGACCCCGAAGTAGCAGGGGGCCACGATCGGCGGGCAGCCGATGCGGACATCGACGCGCGTGGCGCCGGCGCCGCGGACCATCGACACAATCTCCTTGAGCGTCGTGCCCCGGACGATCGAGTCGTCGAGCAGGACGATCCGGCGGCCCTTGAGGAGCCCCGGCACCGGGTGGAGCTTCACGCGGACCTCCGCCTCGCGGCGCTTCTGGTCCGGCAGGATGAAGGTCCGTTCGACGAACCGGTTCTTGATCAGCCCCTCGGCGTAGGAGATCCCGCTCGCCGAGGAAAAACCGAGCGCCTGCGGACGGGACGAGTCCGGGACCGGGATCACGAGGTCGGACTGGACCGGGCTCTCGCGCGCCAGGCGCTCACCGATACGCGTGCGGACGGCGTAGACGTCGTGGCCCCCGAGCGTCGAGTCCGGCCGTGAGAAGTAGACCCACTCGAACATGCAGTGGGCCGTTTCGCCCGAGACGCCCATCGTGCCGGCGCGCATCGTGCCGTCGCGCTCGAAGATCAGGATCTCGCCGGGCGCCACGTCGCGGAGCGTCGTGCCGCCCATGAGCTCGATGGCGACGCTCTCGCTGGCGACGCAATGGCCGCCGTCGAGCGAGCCGAGCGTGAGCGGACGGATGCCGAGCGGGTCGCGGAAGGCGACCATGCGGTTGCCGACGAGCATGACGCTGGCGTACCCACCGATGAGCTCGCGGCAGGCCCGGCGGATCGCCCCCTCGAGCTCGCGAGTGCGCGAGTACTCGAGGGCGATGAGCTGCCCCATCGTCTCGGTGTCGGCGTTGCCAAGCAGCTCGACGCCCTGGGCCCGGAGCCGACGGCTCGTGCGCTCGAAGTTGACGAGATCGCCGTTGACGGCGATCGCCGCCTCCTCCTCCCGCATGCGCAGCGCGAGCGGCTGGGCGTTCTCGAGGTCGGTGGAGCCGGTGGTCGGGTAGCGGTTGTGGCCGATGCCGGTCGAGCCCCGGAGCGCGTCGAGCGTGTCCTGCTGGAACACCTCGTGCACGAGCCCCATGCCCTTGCGGAGCGAGAGCTTGCCGTGCGAGGCGGTCGCGATGCCGGCCGACTCCTGCCCTCGATGCTGGAGCGCTCGGAGACCTCGATACAGGAACGGGGCCGCGCCCTTGCCCGGCAGCACCACGCCGACCACGCCGCAGTGATCCCGCGCGGGCATCGGAGTGTAATCCTCGGCTGCCCCCGTTTGTAGCGGGGTCGGCTTCTTAAGGGGAGCGCTGCCCGCCCTCGCGAGGTAACTCGAACCGAGCCTATCGGGCGGGAGCCCCAGGGGGCGCGGCCGGCGCGCCCCCGGGAAGGAATGGGTTAGGGAAGGAGCGAGCGGGCGCTAGCCGAAGAGGGCGGAAAGTCCCTCGGCCGCCTCCTCCTCGGAGACGCCCTTCTCTTCCTTCTTTTCCTCTTCCTTCTTCTCGCCCTTACCGCCCTTGCTCTCGGCCGGCGCGGCCGCCGGAGCCGCGACGCTGACGGTCTCGGCCTTGGCGATGAGCTCCTTCAGGTCGACGCCCTCGAGCGAGGCGATCAGCGACTTGACACGGGCCGTGTCGGGGGAGATCCCCGCCGCGCTCAGGACCTTGCCGAGGCCGGCCTCGTCGATCGGCTTGCCCGCCGCGTTGAGCAGCAGCGCACCGTACACGTACTCCATCTTCCTTCCTCCTTGATTGTCCGTTGACAGAATGGACCGTTAGGCCGGCTTCTCCTGGGCCGCGACGGCCCTAGCCGCGCGGAGCGCGCGCACCAATAGGTGCGGGAGCGTCTCGGGCGTGATCTCCCCGATCTCGAGCGAGACGGCGAGCGCCGCGCGGTGGGCGCGGGCGAACAGGAGCGGCGCCGTCGCCTTCGTGGTCCAGGCGACCTCGAGGGCCACGCCGAGAGCGACGCGGTGCGCCATGAGGCCCGAGGCCCGCTGCGCGTCGAAGTCGACCTGGAGCACCTCCGGCGGGTAGAAGGTCTC
>DASYZY010000170.1:0-4964 GCA_035945735.1 Thermoplasmata archaeon | reverse complement strand
GGGGGCCGGCGGCGGCCGCCAGCTCGGCGTGGATCGCGTCGCGGCCCACGAAGGTGTGCTCCATCTCGAGGAAGCGGCTCTGCCCGGCCTCGACCGGCGAGCGGTCGAGGTCGAAATCGGAGCCCGAGAGCAGGTAGCCCTTCTCCAGGCGCAAGGAGTCCCGTGCGCCGAGCCCGCAGGGGAGGGCACCGGCAGCCGTGAGCTTCTCGGCGAGGGCGAGCGCAGCAGCGGCCGGGACGAGGAGCTCGAAGCCGAGCTCGCCGGTGTACCCGGTCCGGCTCACGAGCCCCCAACCGAGGGGCCCCTCGGCGCCCGGAGCGAGCGGCCGCTCCAGGACGAGCGCGTGGTAGAAGGGCAGGTTTCCGAGGGTGAGTCCGAAGCTCTCCTCGAGGACGGCCCGGGAGCGCGGCCCCTGCACGGCGAGGAACGCCATCGCGCCGTTGTGCCGCGCGATCACGGTGTCCGGCTTGCGGTGCTGGCGAAGCGATTCCAGGATCTGGGCGGTCCGGCCCGCGTTGGGCACGACGAGGAAGCGCGGCGGGGTCGAGGGCGCGCTCGGTAGGCGGGTCAGGAGAAGGTCATCGATGATCTTGCCGTCGGCGCTCGGCCAGAAGCCGTACTTGCACCGGAGCTCACCGAGACGATGGGCGTCGATCGTGGTGCGCCGGGCCAGCAGGTCGGCGGCATGCTCGCCTTCCACGGTGAGGAGCCCCATGTGGGAGACGTCGAACCACCCCACGTCGCGCCGGACGCTCAGGTGCTCGTCGATGATGCCGGAGAAGTACAGCGGCATCTCCCAGCCGTTGAAGGGCGTCAGGTGGGCGCCGTGGGCGCGGTGGAACGGATACAGGGGGGTGCGCTGGAGGGGCGGGGCGGGGGCGGGTGCGGGAGCGGCGGCGCTCACGTGAGCACCTCGGCCAGCCGCTCCTCGGCGAGGGCGCGTCGGAGCTCCCGGGCGAGCCGGCGGCCCGAGCTCATCGGCTCGCGCCAGAGCGCGTTCGCGTACGGATGGCCCAGGGCGAGGTGGATGTTGGTGCCCCCGCCGATCCGGACGGCGACGTCGAAGATCACCGGTCGCCCCTCGGGGTCGATGCAGGTCTGCAGGCAGAACGGCCCGATGATGCCGGGCGGGTAGCGCTCCCGGGCGATCTCGGCGAAGCGCTCGCCGAGATGGAAGACCTCCTCCAGGATCGACTCGCGGACGGTGAGCGAGCCGTGCCCAACGACGGTGTAGCGGGGCAGCTGCTCCCGCTCGGGCAGCGAGAGCTGCTGGGAGGCGGGCAGCCGGACGAGGCCGTCGAGCGAGCTCTCGCGCCGCTCGTCCACGCCGAGCAGCTCGAGCGCCTCCTCGCGCGGGGCCAGCGGGGAGAGGAAGAAGTTGAAGTTGAAGACCGGGCCGATGACGTAGCGCTCGATCCGGGCGCCGGCGAGGTCCTCCTTCCGGATGACGCCGGACGCGATCAGCCGGCCGCTGCGTTCGGCGTACTCGGCAGGGGAGGAGCAGGTGAAGAAGCCCCGCTCGAGGCGGCGGACCGCGTGCGGCAGCTTCACCATCACGAGCCCATCGATGGCCTCCGGACCGGCGACGGCCTCGGGGGCAGGCAGGCCGCCGGCCGCCAGCAGCGAGTAGTAGTTCTCTCGCTCCGAGCGCTCCTCGATGCGCAGGAGCCGCCGCGAGCCCAGGAGCGGGACCCGCAGCTTGTCCTCGATCGCCTCGATCGGCAGATAGGAGCTCAGCGCCCGGTTCGGCACGAGCAGCACCGAGCGGGAGCGCAGCTTCGACTGGACCGGCTCGGCGAGGGCGTCGGCGAACTTGGGGTAGCTCCAGACCTCGTCGATGCAGCCGCGGGTGGCGTGCCCGGCCGCATCGCGCACGCATCGGAAGTAGCGGCTGTAGGTCAGCTCCCGGCCCGTCTGGCACAGTAGCAGCGTCCGGAACCCCTCGGCGACGCCGCCGTCGGCGATGTCGATCGCCGAATGAGAGCCGATGGCCCCCACGACCGGCGGCCGGGCGTAGCCCGAGGCGAGGGCCTGGAGTTCGGAGCGGTCGAGCCCCATCGTCGACGCGACCGTCAGAGGAGTTTAAGGGCTCGGGCCACGCGCTCCGGGGTGAGCGGCAGCTCGCGGACGCGGGCGCCGGTGGCATCGGCGACGGCGTTGCCGATGGCCGCCGGCACGGGGATGATCGGCGGTTCGCCGCCGCCCTTGGCCCCGCGAGGCCCGGCGCCGGGGAAGCCCTCGATGGGCTCGACCTCGATCGGCGGGACCTCGAACAGCGTGGGGACGCGGTAGTCGAGGAGTCCGGCGTTGAGGAGCCGCCCGTCCGGCCCCCACAGCGTCTCCTCCGTCAGGGCCTCCCCCAGTCCCATCGCGACCCCGCCTTCGATCTGGGCCCGGTAGGTCGGCCCATCGATGACCACACCGGCATCGGGGAAGGCCGCGTACCGGACGGGCCGCACCTGGCCGGTCTGCCGGTCCACCTCAACGGCCGCGAGCTGGACCGAGGCGACCATATCGCCGTACGGGAAGAAGCCCCCGGCGAGCACCCGCGACTCGTCGATGTTCCCGCTCTTACCGTAGTGCTTGCCGAGCGCTCGGATCCCCCCCTCCTTGGCCTCGGCCGGCGAAAGCAGCTCGGCGAGTGCGACCCGCTTCGTGCCGCGGCGCAGCCAGGTGGACCCCTCGGCGAACTCGAACTCCATAGTGCCGGCGCCGCGGAGCCGGCGTCCCAGTTCCTCCCGGAGATGGCGGGACGCCTCCTCGATCGCTCGACCGAGGGCGGCGAGCGTCCGGCTGCCGTAGACCCCGGAGTCGTACGGGCTGTGGGCGGTGTCCGGGCGGAGCACGCGGATCGCCGAGGCCGGGAGCCCGAGCTCGTGCTCGGCGACGGCGACCAGGCCCCGCACGACGCTGCCGCTGCCGATCTCCGGTTCGGCGGTCTCGATGGTGAGACCCGTCGGGGACAGGGTGAGCCGGGCTTCCCCGCCGGCCGTGCTGCCCGTGGACCAGAAACCCACCGCCACCCCGATTCCGGTGCCCGCCGGCAGCTCCTTCCTCCACCGCTCGCGGAGCTGACGGGCGCGCCGGAGTCCTTCGTGGAGCGCGAACGGAGGCACCTCCTGGCCAAGCGGGGTTCGGTCGCCCTCCCGGAGCGCATGCTCCAGCCGGAACTCGAGCGGATCGGTCCCGGCGAGCTTCGCCAGCTCGTCGGTATGGGACTCGGCGGCGAAGACGCACTGCGGGGCGAAGGGCGCCCGGTGGGGCCCGAAGGGCGGCTTGTTCGTCTTCACCGCGTACCCCTCGAGCTCGGCGGCCTCCATCCGGTACGGGCCGGCGATGAAGCCGATGGTGTAGCCGGTCGCGAAGTCCCGGCCCGGCAGCGAGGCGCCGGTGTCCAGGAGCAGGCGCACGCGTCGCGCCGCGATCCGGCCCGCCACGAGCGCGCTCTCGATCCGGATCACCGCCGGGAGCGTGGATCGGGCGAGCTCGAACTCCTGAGCGTAGGAGAGCTGGAGCTTCACCGGCGAGCCCGTGGCCGCGGACAGGACGAGGGCGTACGGCTCGAGCAGGGAGGCGCCCTTGCCTCCGAAGCCACCTCCGACCCAGCTCGCCTCGACGACGATCTTCTCCTCGGGCAGCCCCAGGATCGCGGCGGCGTCCTCCCGGACCCCGAACGGGGTCTGGGTGGAGGAGCGGACGAACCAGGTGCCGTCTCGCACGTCGGCGAGGCAGGCGTGCGGCTCGAGCGCCATCTGGACGATCCCGCTGGTCCGGTAGGTCTCGCGCAGCACCTTGTCCGAGCGCGCGAGCATACGCTCGACATCGCCCCAGCGCGCGTGGACGTGGGCGTTCACGTGGGGCGAGGCGCCGGCGTCGCTGCCGGGCCACTCGGGAAAGACCGAGTCGATGTCCGGCACCGCCGGCAGCGGGTCGATCTCGAGGCGCACCGCCGCCGCGGCCCGCCGAGCCTCCGCCAGCGTACGCGCGGCCACGGCGGCCACCGGCTCGCCCCGGTAGCGCAGCTCCTCCGCCGGCAAGACCGGCCGGGCCGGGTCACCGCTCGCCCCGGCGAGCAGCGCCGGCAGCTGCTCGTAGCCGATGGCGGCGACGACCCCGGGGAGCTCCCGCGCCCGGCTGAGGTCGAGACGTCGGATCCGGCCGTGGGCGACCGGCGAACCGACGAGCACCGCGTGCAGCGCTCCCGGGGCTTCGAGGTCGACGCCGAACTCGAGGGCCCCGCGCACCTTCGCCGGCGCGTCGGAGCGGATCAACGCCGCGCCTCGGCGAGGCGGGCGACCGCCCGCCGGATCGAGGCGTAGCCGGTGCATCGGCAAAGGTTGCCCTGGAGGTCGGTGAGCAGTTCGCCCTCCGAGGCGCGGGGGCGCTCCCGGAGCAGCCCGGTGAGGGCGACGACGAAGCCCGGCGTGCAGTAGCCGCACTGCAGACCGGCCTCCTCCTCGAACACGGTCAGCACGCGCTGGCCGACCGGGTCGGCCGCGAGCCCCTCGACGGTAGTGAGCGGCTCCCCCTCGACCTCCCGGGTGAGAGCGAGGCAGCTCAGGGTGCTCTCGCCGCGGACCAAGACGGTGCAGGCGCCGCAGTCGCCGGTCCGGCAGCCCTCCTTCGTTCCCTTCAGCCCGAGCCGCCAGCGCAGCGTGTCGAGCAGCCGCTCGTCGTCCGGGACGGCCACCTCGAACGGGACACCGTTCACCTGCAGCCGGGTCGGGCCGCTCATGCGCTGGCCGCCCGGTCCCGGACCGCCCGGAGCGCCCGCTCGAGCAGGGCGCGGAGCAGGATGCGTCGGTAGGGGTCGGTCGCGCGCCGATCGGCCCGGACGGGCGCTTCCTGCGCCACCATCTCGGCGCAGGCGACCAACGCCTCGTCGCTCGGCCTCGGGCCGTCGAGCCGCTGCTCGGCCCGGGTCGCCCACTGGGCCAGCGGGGCCACCCCGGCGGTGGCGAGCC
>DASYZY010000169.1:0-1979 GCA_035945735.1 Thermoplasmata archaeon | reverse complement strand
GAACTACGCCGTCCGCTCCGGCCGGTACGCGGCCGAGGCCGCGCTCGAGGCCAAGGCCTCGGGCCGGACGGGAGCCCCGTCCCTCGCCGGATACGGGCAGCGGCTCGAGGCGAGCGGGCTGCTGGCCGATTTCCGCGAGTTCGAAGGCCTCGACCGGGTCAAGTGGAACCCGCGCTTCTACACGGTCTACCCGCGGCTCGCCACCGAGCTCCTGCATCGGCGGCTCCGGGCCGACGGCGAGCCGAAGCCCAACCTCGTCGCGCTCGTGGACCGACTGCGCCGCGAGGAGCAGCTGCCGATCCGGGCGCTGCTGTCCGACGGTTGGGACGGGCTGCGGGAGCTCTAGGCCGACAGCCCGCGGGCCCGACGGATCTCGGCCGTGAGGGGCGGAAGGATCTGGAACAGGTCGCCGACTATCCCGTAGTCGGCGACGCGGAAGATCGGCGCGGTCTTGTCGGAGTTGATCGCGACGATCACGCGCGAGCTCATCATCCCGACGAGGTGCTGGATCGCCCCCGAGATCCCGACGGCGATGTACAGCTGGGGCGAGACCGAGCGGCCGGTCTGGCCCACCTGGTAGCTCGCGGGCTTCCAGCCGGCGTCGGTGACCGCCCGGGAGGCGCCCATCGCCGCGCCGAGGCTCGAGGCGAGCTCCTCCAAGAGCCGGAAGTTTTCGGGGGCGCGGAAGCCGCGGCCGCCGGAGACCACGATCGAAGCGGTGCCCAGATCAGGGCCCGAGCTGTGCTCGAGCTTCGCCGTCCCGGTGCGTCGGACCTCGGGCACGGGCGCGCCGACGTCCGGCGCTGGCGCCTCTTCCTCGGTCGCGGCGCCGCGGGGCGACGGTACGGGGAAGCTGTTCGGACGAGTGGTCAGCAGGAGGCGCGGGCCCTCCAGGCGCAGGGTCTCGCTCGCGCGGCCCCCGAAGAGCGAGCGATGCACCTCGAGCGCCCCGCCGGCCTCCGCCACCCGGTCGATACCGCTCGCGCACGCCGCATCCCAGAGCACGGCCAGCGCTCCGGCCAGCTCGCGGCCGAACGGCGTCGAGGCGAGCACGATGAGCTCGCTCTTCGCGGCGACCGCGGCCTGCGTCACGACCTTCGCCGACGGGATCGCGCGCCGCTCCTCCAGCGCCTGTCCGGTGTACCGCAAGACGCGGCTCGGTCCGAGCTTCGCGAGCTCGGCGGAGCCGGAGCTCGCGTTGGGTCCGAGCACGAGCCCGATGAGCTCGCCCCCTCCGGCGAGCTGCACACCGAGCCCCGCGGCCTCCGCGCTCCCCCGGTCCAGTCCCGTCCCGCTCGACTCGCCGACGACCAGCACGCGACGGCTCATGGCAAGACCTTCGCCTCCTCGCGGAGGACGCGAACGAGCTCCTTCGCCGCGTCCTCCGGCGTCTTGGCCTCGATGAACCGAGCCCCGGTGCGCGGGGGCGGCAGCTCGAACCGTACGGCCCGGACGCTACCGGAGCCGGCGGTCGGCGCAGGCAACGTACTGGCCGCGAGCCGGTCGATGGGCAGCTTGCGCGACTTGAGGATGTTCTGGAGCTTCGCGGCTCTCGGGTCGTTGGCGGCCTGCCGGAGACCGATGACGCTCGGGAGCGGCAGTGCCCAGCTCTCCCGGACCCCCGCGCCCTCCCGGTCGAAGGTGAGCTGCCGGCCCGCAACGTCGAGCTTCAGGTTCACCGCGCCGTTCGCGCCCGGCAGTCCCAGGCTCGCAGCGAGCGCGACGGGAAGTAGGCCGGCCTCGGTGTCGAGCGACTGCTGGCCGAGCAGGTAGAGCTCCGCGGGAGAGGCTTGGGCGGCGGCGGCGAGCGCGCGCGCGGTCTCGCGGAGATCGGGCTCGCTGCCCGCCGGCGCCTCGATCCACGTGGCGTGGTCGCAGCCCAAGGCGAGGCAGCTCCGGAGCACCTCCTCGGTCCGCGGCGCCGGACCGAAGCTCGCGGCCCGCACCGTGCAGCCCGGGTTCGCCTCCTTGAGCAGCAG
>DASYZY010000168.1:0-2489 GCA_035945735.1 Thermoplasmata archaeon | reverse complement strand
TTTCCCCCGCAGATGCCGAGGGTGCGGAACCCCTCCTGCTTCGCCCCGTGGAAGATCTGAAGCGACGAATGGGAGCAGTAGGTCGCGATGGTGGGCGCATGGCGCTCCAGTGGCGCGACGCGCGCGGCCGAGGCGAGGGATACCCCCATTACTTCGGCGACCGCGGCGCCCAATTAGCCTTTACGAAGCCCGGAACGGGCCGACCGAGCCCGGCGCGCATCGAGGGGGGACGTGCGCCTCCCCCCCGCGGTTCGTCGGTCGCCCGGCTCCGCAGGCGCCGTCGAGGCCGGGGCAGGCCCGCGACGACATCGGGCGCGTCCCAGCGTCAGCTCACGTACGTGAGAAACGACCAGTAGACCGGCACGTCGAAGCCGGCGTGGAGGACCGCCGGAGTCACGATCCCGTCGGTCCGGCGCATGAGGAAGGCGGTGACGAGACCGAGTGGGAACACCGCGACCAGGATGAAGAAGATCGCCGAGGGCGTGTAGGTCACGCCCAGATGGGCGATCGCGAAGACGATCGACGAGATCAGGACCGACGCTGGTCCGCCAAAGTGGGTGCCGTAGCGCTGCAGGAACGGCCCGCGAAAGAGGAACTCCTCTTGAAAGCCGTTGGAGACCACGAGCACGAGCAGCGCCGGTGCGAGCGTGAGGAAGCTGCCCTGGGATCCCATCCCGTTGGTCGGGAACAGGCTCGACTGGTGTCGAGCGGTGAACACCAGGAGCAGGACGAAGACGGCGAGGGTCGCGAGGAAGAGAGCCCACAATCGACCCGGGCGCGCGTAGACCGTACCGAGGGAAAGCCCGAAGGATCTGGTCAGAACGAAAATGGTGACGATGGCGACGGCGGTTTCCACCAGTTGGACCAGTACCGACGCCGTGACGGAGGAGGCCAACGGGTTGCCCGCTACCGGCGGCGAATGCAGAACGTAGCTGCCGAAGTTCCGCGCCAGATTGTTGAGCACTCCGACCACGGCGAGGACGAAGAAGGCGAACGCGAGCTCCCAGTACCGACGGAGCGAGGGGTCGCTCCGGGCCCGGAGCGTGAAGGCCAGGTACGCGACGGCGACGCCGACCGTGTACAGGAACCGGAGCAGGTCATTGTCGATGAACCCGTACGACAGCGGCGCAGCTCCGGCGAGGACGCAGACCAAGCCGAGGGCGACCTTCTTGCCCGTTCCCAAGGCGGCCTCGGGAACGGCGGACGGCGTCGTCACCGACGCACCGCCCGGAGCCGGAAGAGAGGCACAGAATTTCCGTAAGTCTTACGGTATATAGAAGGTCCGCGTTGCAGGATACGTCGGGATGGGCGGGCGACGTCGCGGGCGGAGACGATTACTCAGCCGGGAGCGGGTGATCGACGCCGCGCTCGGCATCGCGGACCGTGAGGGACTCGAGGTCCTCAGCATGCCTCGTCTGGCGCGTGAGCTCGGGTGTGGTACGATGACCTTGTACGATTACGTGCGCGACAAAGGCGACCTGCTGGACGCCGTCGCCCAGCGGGGGCTCGAAGGCCTGCGGCTCGAGCGGCCCCTTCCGTCCTCCGCGACCGGGGTGCTCGAGGCGTGGGGGCGAGCCCTGCGCTCGAGGCTCCTGGAACATCCGGCGCTGGCGAGCATCTTCCTCTCCCGACCCGTCATGGGCGAAGGGATTGTGCGAGGTGTCGAGCTGCTTCTCGGGGCGCTTCAACGGGCGGGCATGGGACCTGCCGCGGCGGTACGGGCGGTCTACGCCGTACTGATCTACACGACGGGGTTCGTCGCGTGGGAGATCCCTCGGACGCGCCGACAGCCCCCCTCCGCCTACTCGGGGGCCTGGGAGGCGCTGCTGGAGTCCTTGCCGCCGGGGTCGACGCCACTCGCCTCCAAGTCCCGATCCGAGCTTTTCCGAGTGGCCGGTGAATGCCAGTTCGTGGCCGGCCTCACCGCGCTTGCGAGCGGGCTGAGCTCCGCGGACAGCTCGCGAACCGGTGGCAATGGTCGGCGCTAAGGGCATGAGTCGAAGGCTCCCGCTAGCCCGAGGTCCGGAGCGTCAGCAGGAGTCGGTGGCTCAGTACCGGTGCCCGGTCCACCTCCGCGCCCGATCAATCGGAGGCGCTCCCGCATCCGACACTCCGAATCAGGGTGTCGGCCGCCTTCCCGCGGCCTCCCAGATTCCGAGCCCCACCGGCGTTCATCTCCGAGCCCAAGGCAGCGGGAGGCTCGCGCCCGGCGGCCCTGCGGGCGGCCCGAGACTTCTTTACCCGAGGGACCGTACACCTCCCCCGGTCCCGTGAGCTCGCCGTGACGACCTTCACCTCGACCGAGCTGACGGCGATACTGGTCCAGATCGTCATCGCGCTGGTCATCATCCGCCGCTCCTACGCGATGACGCAGGGGGTCCCGTACTCCGTCCTGCGTCTGGTCGTCTTTCCCGGCCTCGTGCTCGTGCTCTGGGGCTTCGATGAGCTCGGGTCGATCCTCCTCATCCCGCTCGCGCTTCCGTACCTGC
>DASYZY010000167.1:0-8768 GCA_035945735.1 Thermoplasmata archaeon | reverse complement strand
ACTGGCAAGCGGTTTCTCGTGCTCGATGAGATCCAGTGGTACGCTCACGAAGGGCTGGCCGAGCTCCTGCGATTGGGCCGTCGGTACAACGTCCACGTCTACGCCGCCACGCAGTCTTTGGCCTCCCTGTCCGAGAGCGTACAGGAACCGCTCCGGACCAATGTGGCCGACTACCTGCTCTTCCGAGGCGATCCCCGCGAGATCCGTGAGTGGTCGAGGTGGCTGCCGAGCGTGAGCGCCGAGCGGTTGCTGGCGCTCCCCCAGGGGCACGCCCTGTTTCTCGAGGGGAAGGGCGTGCGGGTCGAGTGGATCCGAACGGTCCCCCCAATTCATCGGCCACCCGTCCCCACTCGCCCGCTTACCCCGACCGACGGGGAGCTGTCCGAGGGATTGAGGCCGGACCACCCCGGGCCGCTGCCACCGCACTCGGCGGCCCCGGCCCCCAATGACGCTCCGGAGTCGACGTGGACCGATCTGCTGGAGCCGGCGGGACCGGGACTGGTTCGCCTTCGCCACCGACTGCTCGCCGAGCGGCTCGGCTGGCAAGTGGCCCAAATCCGGAGACTGGGCGCCTCGCTCCGCCGTCAGGGCCGCTTGTGCCGGGGGGACCGGGACCTGGGGGAACGCTCCTGGCTGATTCGATGCGAGACCGGTCCGAAGGCAGCGGACCGGTCGGGCCCAGAACCCGAGCGAACTCCGCCCGATGAGCGGGGAGCCCCTACGGAGTGAATACGCCGATATTCTGGTGGGAGGGTTAAGGCCGCGGTCCGCTCCGGGTCCCTGTGCCTCGGCCATCGGTGGCCCTGGGCCTGCTCCTGCTCGCGACCGGCCCGGCGCTCCTGGGGTGCGGTCCGTTCGGACCGGCGATGCACTCGGCACGTTCTCCCCTATCGACGGCCGGACCGGCGGCGGTGCCTGCGACCGGGGGACCGAAGATCCACGAGCCCGCTCTGTCCGACTCGCTGCCTGCGCCCGAGCGGTTGCCGCCGGATCCCATTCCCGGCCCGGCGCGCCTGCCGGGGCTCCCTCCGCCGCCCCCCCTCCGGCGGGAGCTACCGGCTCCCGTCGCGCAGGCCGGCTGTCACGGGCCGCCGAACGGCGATCCGAAGTACATCGTCACCATCGACCCGAACGGATCCCTCAGCGGCGCCTCCGCCCCTATCACCCGCACGGGGTCGCACTACCGCCTGACCCAGAACTGGACGGGGACCGTGATCGACGAACGGGACGGCACGACCTTCGACGGTTCCGGCCACACGCTCAACCTGTCCATTAACGACACCTACGGGGTCCTGGCGGTCGGATTCTCGGCCGTGATGCTCTCGAACGTCTCGCTCGCCAACCTGACCGTGGTCACCCCGTTCGCGAGCTCGTACTCCCAGGTGCTCGTCGATCTAAGCTATACTAGCGGCTTCACCGTCTCGAACGATACGATCGGCAACGGCACCGGCTACGTCGGATTCTGTGCCGAAGGCAGCAGCCACGGGCGGGTGAGCGCGAGCCGGCTGTACTCGTACATCTCATGGATGAGCGGGGGCGGGCAGTTCCTTCTGCTCGCGAACTCGACCCTCCATTCCGCCTTCGACGACGCCTATCTGATCGGCGTATCCAACTCCACCTTCGAGGGCAACTCGTTCAATGGCTACGCGCAGTGGATCTTCCTCCTCGGCTGCACCAACTTCTCGGAGATCGACGACTCGTTGAACGACTCCTACACCCTCTCGGGGGCCATCCAGGCCGAGTCCAGCTCCGACCTCCTCTGGAGATCCGATCGCTTCGAGAACGCCGCGCTGGATCTCTTCGTGCTATCGAGCTCGGAGGTCGCCGTGCTCGCCAGTTCGTTCGTTGGGTTCACCGGCTCCGCGTTCTACGGTGATAGCTCGACCGCGATCGATCTGGCGGGCAACACGCTGGAGCCCAACTCCTCTGGCGCGATCGCGATCCAGTTCGTCCTGAGCCAGAGCATCGTCGTCTTCGGCAACGGCGCCTCCGGTGGCAGCACCGACCTGTGGGCGGTCCGGACCGACAGCCTCACGATCCAGAACAACACCTTCACCGACGCGACGCTCGACGGGCTGAATCTGAGCATGATCCAGCACCCGGTCGTCACGGGCAACTCGATCACCGGCGATGGAAGCCTGTCGGGGCTAGCGGGCATCTACTTCACCAACTCGACCCAGCTCGTCCTCCTGAACAATCAGATCGCCGACTGGACCGCGCCGGGCGCCGCGGGGCTAGACGCGTGGGGTCTGGAGGAGTCCCGCCTCGCCCACAACAACCTCGACGGGAACTGGTACGGGCTGTACCTCGTCGGCTGCTACTTCGACGCCATCACCAACAACCAGGTGGCGGACGGCGGGTTCTCGGGCAACGGCTCGGCGTTCTGGCTGTTCTCCGTCGGCGGCCTCAACATCTCGGCCAACAACGCCGAGTTCGCGCACGATGGGCTGTGGGCGACCTACGGCGGCGACTCGGTCTTCTTCGGGAACGATTTCTCCTTCGAACAGGCCATCGGGGTGCGCTGGCAGTTCCTGTTCAACGTGACCTTCGCCGGAAACTCCGTGCAGTACGACCCCACCGGCGTCGAGCTCCTCAACGGGGCGCTGCTCCGCTTCGTCAACAACGACGGCTCCGACCCCACGCAGACGTGTGGAGAATGCAACCCGCTCTACCTGTACGACGATTCGGAGGTCGTCGTCGCGGACAACAACCTGTCGAACACGAACGTCGGCATCGGAGGCAGCCTCGTTGGGAACGCCTCCTTCGTGAACAACCGCGCCGACGGCTCGGGCTTCCTCCTGCTGGTAGGGCAGGGGTTCAATCTCACCGTGAGGGACAACTCCGGGTCCGACAACGTCGAGGGGATCGAGATCGACCAGGCCACGAACGTGACGCTCGCGGCCAACCGCTTCTCCGGGCCGATCGTCGGCGGCGTGCGGCTGTACGAGGACACGTTGGGCCGGATCGACGGCACCACGGTGGTCGACGGCCGTCCCGGTGCCTTCGGGCTGGAGGTCTCGTACTCGACCGGGATCACGCTATCGAACGATACGCTCGGCAACCTCTCCCTCGGACTCGAGGTCGACAACTCGACCCAGGTCTCCGTCGTCGCCGGCGCCTTCGCCACGGACAATCTGTCGTTCGAGCTGTCCAACTCCGCGCGGCTGTCCTTTGTCCACAACAACTTCGAGTTCGACCGCGGCTACGGGATCGACGCTACCTCCCTCAGTTCCGGCTCGCTCTCGTTCAATGCGAGCTACCCCGTCGGCGGCAACTTCTGGTCGAACTTCACTGGTCCGGACAGCCAATCGGGTCCCGCACAGGACCTCCCCGGCGCGGACAACATCGTGGACCACCCCTTCGAGCTCGTCCGATCCGCTCCGGATCTCGTCGACGCCTACCCGCTGGCGACACCGTGGGCGTATCCCAGCGTGCTCGTGTCCGAACGTGGGTTGCCGGCCGGGACCTCCTGGTCCGTCCGCCTGACGTACGGCGGTTCCGCCACCGGGGTCGCCGACCTCGCCGCCTCGACCGTCTCGTCGATGCTCTTCGAGGTGCCGTACGGGGCGCGGACCCCGTTCGCGCTCGCGGTGCCCTCCCTCCCCGGGTTCGTTCCGAGCCCTGCCCTCTCCGAGCAGAACACGTCCGCCCTCCAGCTGACCGTCGCGATCGTCTTCTCTCCCTTCCTCTCCGCCCTCTCGTTCCACGCGCTCGGCCTCCCCGCGAACACGAGCTGGAGCGTCGCGATCGACAATCGTACCCTGCTAGGTGTCGGGGCCTTCGTGAACCTCTCGCTCGCCAACGGCACCTACGCCTACCAGGTGCCGGCCGTGGCCGGCTTCAATCCCGTTGGCCCCGGCTCCCTGCGCGTCCAGGGCCAGGACCTGGCGGTCAGCCTAGGATTCACGCCGTTCGAATTCGAGGTCCTCTTCCTCGAGTACGGGCTGCCGAACGGGACCGACTGGAAGTTGACGTTCCTCGGCTCGAGCTACACCCAGACCTCGAAGGAGCTCGCATTCTCCGCCGCCAATGGAAGCTATGCGTTCAGCGTGGGCGTGGTTGCCGGATTCACGCTCGCCTCCACGTCAGGCACGGTCGAAGTCGCCGGACGAGACGTGGCGGTCCAGGTCGCCTTCAGCGCCATCCCCGTTACGGCGCCGCCCGCTCCGGCCCCTCCCTCGCCGCTTCCCCTCGAGCTCGGCCTGCTTGCGCTCGCGGTCGTCGCGCTCATGGCGGGTATTCTCTTGGGCCGTCGCCGCCGTCCCCCCCGCGACTCCGAACCGCCGGCCGAGGGGACTGCATCGGCCGCGGGTCCATCCGACCCGTACTACGACTCGCCGCCGCCGTAGTTGGCGGTCCCGCCCCCCGGGCACAATCGACTTTAGGCAGGGGCAGCTCGTCCTAACGGAATGGCCGAGCCGGCGACGGTCCGTTCGCGCTCGGCCGGAGCGCCCCGCGAGCGCTGCCGCACCGGGATCGAGGGCATCGACAACATCCTCGAGGGCGGGATACCGAAGGGGAACACCGTCCTGGTCGCCGGCAGCGTCGGCACCGGCAAGACCACGCTCGCGCTCGAGTTCCTGATCCGGGGCGCCGAGGTGGGGGAACGCTCGCTGTTCCTGTCGGTGACCGAGGCCTCGGAAAAGCTCCTGGAGAACATGCGGGGCTTCGAGTTCTTCGATCCTGCGCTGCTGGCCTCGGGCGCGCTCACATTCGTCGACGTGCCCGTCCTCTACGCCAAGCTCGGCCTCACCCAGGAGGAGCTCGGCGTCGATGAGATCGACGCGCTGCTGCAGACCATCGAGCGGCTGCTGAGCGAGACCCAGGCCCAGCGCGTGGTCATCGACTCGATCACGAGCCTCGGCTACCGGATGCGGCGAGAGGAGCGGATCCGGGACTTCATGCTGCGGCTGTCGCAGATGCTGGCCCACCGCGGCTGCACGACGCTCATCGTCTCGGAGATCGGGCCGCTGCCCGGCCGCTACTCCCTGCACGGCGTCGAGGAGGTCGTGGTCGACGGCGTGGTACTGCTGGGCAATGCGCGCCGGCAGGGCGACATACTGCGCGTGCTCCAGGTCATCAAGATGCGGGGCACCTCGCACTCGCGCGCGCAGTACGTGGTGGAGATGACGCCCATCGGGCTGCTGCTGGCCCCCCACCTCAAGGGAGACCGGGTGGAGGAGGGCTAGTGGTGCGCGAGGCCGACCTCGGGGAGCGGCTGCGGGGGCTGACGAACGGCGCGGCCGTGGCGCTGCGGCTCGACTCGCTGAACTACGCCGACAACTACCTGCTCGCGCTGAACGCGGCGATCCGCGACGTGGGGGCCGACCCCAACACCCACACCATCTACGTCTCGGTCACGAACCCGGCGGCCCTCGTCTGGACCATCGCGCAGGCGCTCGACATCCCCCCCGAACGGATCAGCTTCGTCGATGCCATCAGCCACATCATGATGGAGTTCCGCAACCCGCTGCCCAACGCGACCTACCTCGAGAGCCCGCGCATGCTCGAGAACCTGATGCTCCGCGTCGAGTACCTGCTGCGCAAGCACTCCACGGAGCGGAACATCGTCATCCTCGACAGCGTCAACTCCCTCGCGATCCACAACCCGCCGGGGCTGCTCAGCGAGTTCTTCCACATCCTGATCAACAATCTCAAGTCGCGCCAGGTGCTCGCCGTGCTGCTCGCGACCGCCGACGACACCACGACCACGATCGACCAGATCATCTCGCTCGTCGTCGACGAGACGATCGATGTCCGGGTCGAGGGACCCGAGATGTGACCGCGGATCGCCCGGTCTTCGGGATCCCCGGCCTCGATGCCGCGATCCGGGGCGGCATGCACGGCGGCTGGCTCGCCCTGCTGCTGGACACCCCAGGAGCCGGCGCGCAGCTCCTGGCCAAGCAGTTCGCCGGGAACGCCCCGTCCGGCGGAAGCACGCTGTTCTACTCTTCCACCGAGCGCGAGGACCGGCTGCCGGAGGTCTTCCACGAGTTCGGCTGGGCTCCGGACGGCATCCGGTTCACCGACCTGAACCGGGTCTACTTCGCTCGCATGCACCGACGCGAGCTCGAGACCGCGCAGGCCCGCGAGCGGGGGCTGTCGCTCGCCGAGCTCGCTCCAGCGGATGCCGGCGGGGAGGCGCTCGCCCCCGGTGGCGTCAGCCAGAAGCTCCTCTCCGACCTCTCCCAGCTCGACGGCCCGTTCCGGCTGGTCCTCGACTCGTCGGACTTCCTGTTCGAGGTGCTCGACCCGCTGGAGAGCACCAAGCTCGTCCGCCAGGTACGCAACCGCGCTCTCGAGCTCGGCGGCGAGGCGCTCGTGTTGCTCAACCCGGCCGTGGTCGACGCCCGCCATCGGGCGTTCCTCGAGGGGATCGCCGACATCGTGCTGCGGCTCGAGGCCGAGGTCGACCTGGGGCTTCCCCGGCGCCAGCTCCGGCTCGACAAGCTCCGTAACCATCCCGAACGGTGCGCCACCTTCGAGACCGAGCCGACCCCGGGGGGGTTCCGGCCGGCCGGGAACCTCACCCCGGGGCCAGCGAACCGTTAAGTGGCGGCCCCCGAGTTTCCCGTCGTCGGATAGTGCGCATGGAGGACGTCGTCATCCGGGTGACCGAGAAGGTCACCCTCAAGAACCCGGTCCTGGTCGAAGGCTTGCCCGGCGTCGGCACGGTCGGAAAGCTCGCCGCCGACTTCCTGCGCGAGCGGCTCCCGGCGACCCCCTTCGCCACCGTCCATTCGAAGCTGCTGCCCCCCCAGGTCTACGTCAGCGAGGAGGGCATCATCCGGCTCGTCTCGAACGAGCTCTCCTACTGGCGGGCGAAGAAGCCGGAGCAGCGCGACCTCATTCTGCTCGGAGGCGACTCGCAGGGCATCAGCCCCGAGGGCCAGTACGAGCTCACCGAGCAGGTGCTCAAGTTCGTCTCGGGCTACGGCGTGAAGGAGCTGTACACGCTCGCGGGCTTCGCCCAGGGCCACCTCGTCGAAAAGCCGCGCGTGCTCGGGGCCGCGACCAGCGCCACGCTCGTGGAGTCGATGAAAAAACACGGCGTCTCGTTCTCGCGCAACGACCCCGGCGGCGGGCTCATCGGCGCGAGCGGCCTATTCCTCGGGCTGGGCCAGCACTACGGGATGGAGGGCGTCTGCCTGATGGGCGAGACCTCCGGCTACTTCGTCGACCCGCGTGGGGCCGAGGCGGTGCTGCGCGTGCTCTCCTCGGCGCTCCACCTGGACCTCGATCTGTCGGACCTCGCGGCCAAGGCCAAGGAGATCGACCGCATCGCCCAGAAGGTCCACGACACGATGGAACGCCCCACCGGCAGCTCCGACCGGACCCGAGAGGACCTCGGTTACATCGGGTAGCAGCGTGGCCGCGAGCGGGGCCGACACCCACCGCCCGTCTGTCGCGTTGCTCCGACGTCTGCGCGAGCTCGCCGACCCCGACGGCTTCCTCCCGTTCGACCGGTACTGGGAGATCGCTCAGTACGACCCCGACGTCGGCTACTATGCGCAGGAGCGCAGCCCGCTCGGCACGGCAGGCGACTTCTACACCGCGCCGTACGTCGGTTCCTTTTTCGGCCAGACGATCGCCGATCGCCTGCTCGTCCGGTGGCGCGAGCTGGGCCGACCGAGCCCCTACCGGTTCGTCGAGCTAGGCGCGGGGGACGGGCGGCTCGCCTTCGACGTCCTCGAACGCCTGGCCGACCACCGTCCCGAGGAAGCCGAGTGGACCTACGCGCTCGTGGAGCGCTCCGAGCCGCTTCGACACCTCGCCCTGGAGCGGATCCGACCGGCGGCCGAGCGCGCGGGCATCACGCTTGAAGCGCCCGGGAGCCTCTCCGACGGCGCCCCGTACCAGGGGTCGATCCTCGCCAACGAGCTGCTCGATGCCCTGCCGCACCGCCGCCTACGCCGAACCGCCGCCGGATGGGCCGAGCTCGGTGTCCTCGTCGACGGGGGGCAGGTGCATCCTGGGCAGCGGGCACTCACCCGCATCGTCCCGGGTGGCCCGCTCCCGGAGATGCACGAGGGAGGGACGCTGGACCTTTCAGCGGAAGCGGAGGGGCTGATCCGAGAGGCCGCCGATGCGCTCGTGGCCGGCAGCGTCCTCTTCCTCGACTACGGCGCGGACGAGGGACGCTGGTCGCGCAGCCCCGGCGACGGTACCGTCGTCGCGCTACGGGAGCACCGACCTCTACCGGACCTCCTGAGCGAACCGGGCCGCTCCGATCTCTCGGCGTTCGTCAACTTCACCCGAATCCGCGCGGCTGCCGGCCGCGCCGCGCTGAAGGAGCGGTACTTCGGGCGACAACGCGAGGCCCTCGTCGCGTGGGGGCTGCCGGAGCGCATCGAAGAGGCGACCCGAGCCGCGGCTACCGAGGCCGACCGGGTGCGTCTCCAGCTGCAGTCGAAGCAGCTCCTCGTCGGGTTCGAAAACTTCTGGGCGCTCGAGCTCGGCGCGGGCCCGGAGCCGGGCTAGCGCGCCCGCCCGGCCAGCTCGGGCGCGTCGACCCGTTCGGCGACCTTCCCCTCCACGAGGATCCGCGCGACCTCGGGGGGGAGCGACAGCAGGTCCTCGGCCCGGAGCTCGATCGTTTCGCCGGCCAGCTCCAGGGGAGGGGACGATTGGAGCACCCGGACGAAGCTGACGGGGGGCAGCTCGGCCGGGTTGGGACCCGCGGAGACGGCCGGGGGCGGCGTCGCCGGGCGCGGTGCAGCCGCCGCTGGGTTCGACGGGGGGGAAGCGGCCCCTTCGAGGTACGGGGC
>DASYZY010000166.1:0-4225 GCA_035945735.1 Thermoplasmata archaeon | reverse complement strand
GATCCCCCGCCGCAGCGCCGCCTCGATCCCGAGGCCGTTCTGCGTGGCGAGGAGGGGAGGGATGGGACGGAGGCGGGCGCCGATCTCCTCTCCCGCCTTCTCGACGTCGTAGCTCTTGACCGTAAGCACCAGCAGGTCGGGCGTGATGCCGTCGATCAGGGCGTCGACGATCGGGACCGGGAACACGCCCTCGGTCTCGCCCTCGACCCGGAGGCCGTGGCCTCGGATCGCGACCACCTCCTCGGGACGTGCGATGAGGAGGACCTCGTGCTCGGCGCGCAGAAAGCGCGCTCCGAACAGCTGGCCGGTGGCCCCGGCGCCGAAGACGACGACGCGCACGGGCGCGGCGGCCTACTCCATGCGGCGGGCGTACTCGGCGAGCGGCGTCCGCCGGCCCCAGGCGGTCTTCAGCTCCCCGAGGAGCTGTTCGTAGTACTGGATCTGCTCGCGCGCCCGGGCCACCTGGCGGGCGATGTACTTCTCCTCGCGCAGGAGCTCTTCGAGCTCCTTCTCGAGCTCGGCCCGGGTCTGGGCGAGCGCCTTCCGCCTATCGGCGAGGGATACCCGTTTGCGCGGCATGGAGGAGGAGGAGCGGCATCCGGCGGGAGGGATCGATCATGCCCTCGGTCAGGTCGGCGACGTGGGCGATCTGCCGGCGGACCGTGCGGAGCTTGCGTTCGAGCCGGCGGCGTCGGTTCTGGATGTCCGCCAGCGAGGCCTCGAGCCGCTCGAGGCGGCGGCCCCACTTGTCGCGTTCCTCGACGCTGGCGAGGACCGTGCGGACATCCACGGCCGACGCATCTGGGGGTCCCTCGATGAAGCTTTCGCCCGTGCGGCGACACCGGTCGACGGCGAAAGGGGCAGAGTTAAACTTCAGAGGACCTGAACGAGGCGGTTGGGCATGAGCGGAGTCCGGAAGATCGCGGTGCTCGGCGCGGGGAACATCGGCGGGACGCTCGCGCAGCGCCTGGCCGAGGCCGATCTGGCCGAGGAGCTGGTCCTGGTCGACATCGTCGACGGACTGCCCCAGGGCAAGGCGCTCGACATCGCCGAGTCGGCCCCCATCGTCGGTTTCTCGACCCGGGTCACGGGCACGGTCCAGCTCGACGGGATCGCCGGCTCCGACATCGTGGTCGAGACCGCGGGACTGGCACGCAAGCCGGGCATGAGCCGATCCGATCTCCTCGCGAAGAATGCGGATATACTGCGGGGCCACGCGGCCGCGGTCGCGGCGCATGCCCCGAAGGCGGTCTGCATCGTCGTCACCAATCCGGTCGACGTGATGGCCTACTGGTTTCGGCACCTCAGCGGGCTGCCGGCCGCGCGGGTCTTCGGAGAGTCCGGCTCGCTCGACACCGCACGCTTCCGGACGTTCGTGGCGCAGGCCCTCGGCGTCGCCCCCCGGGACGTGGTGGGATTCGTGCTCGGCACGCACGGGGACACCATGGTCCCGATCCCCTCGCTCACCAGCGTGAACGGCGTGCCGCTCACTGGTCTGCTACCAGAGGAGCAACTGAAGGCGATCGTGGACCGCACCCGCAACGGGGGCGGGGAGATCGTGAACCTGCTCAAGGCCGGCAGCGCCTACTACGCTCCTTCGGCCTCGCAGGCCGAGCTCGTCCGGGCGGTGGCCCGCAACGAGCACCGCCTGCTGCCCATCACCGCCTCCCTCGAGGGGCCGTACGGGCTCCGCGACGTCTACCTCGGCGTCCCGGCGCAGATCGGCGCGGCGGGCGTGGAGCGGATCTTCGAGGTCAAGCTCACCGCCGCCGAGCGGACGGCCTTCGACGCGAGCGCCGCCGCGGTCCGCGCCGACCTGGACATCCTGCGCGCGCTTCCCTCCGGGCCGCACTAGCCCGGCGGAGCATCGACGTGGCGGAGCCTCCCTCGGAGGTTCGGGTCCGAGGGAGCGGGCCCGCGGCCGCGCTGGCCGCGGCCCGGCTCGGCCGCTCGCGCCTCCCCGTCCGGTGGATACGGCCCCCCGATAGCGGCGAGGCGTCGGTCGAAGGCGACCTGCTTCCGTCCGCGCTCCGAGCGCGGCTGCCGGCCGCCTCCGAAGGGGAGTGGGACCGGCCCATCGTACTGCACCGGTGGCTGCTCCTCGACGGAGCCCGTTGGACCGCCGCCGAGTTCCGGGAACCGCCGGGACCGGAGCTCCCCGTCGCGGTGCTGCGCTCGGAGATCGCCGCGAGGTGCGAGCGGGCCGCTGTCGATGGCGGGGTTTCCGTGATCGAATCGGCCGAGGTAGGCGACCCACCGCCGTCGACCGCTGCCGCGGTGGTGGAGGGCGATCGCGGCCCCGCCGCCTCGACGGCGTCGCCGGCGGTCGAGGTGCTGGTCAGCCTCCGATTCGACCTTCCGCCCGAGCGCATCGCGGCGCGATTCGGCGTGGGCGGGCGGGAAGGGGCCAGCTTCCACTGGCTGGGTCCGGTGGGCGACGGGCTCGCCTCCGGTGGAACGGTTCGGACCTATCGGGACTGCCTCGGCGTCAGTCTCCTCCTCTGGGGGAGTGAGCGAACGCCGGAGCCGAGCGAGCTCTCCGACTGGCGACAGAGGACCCTCGCTCATCCGGCCCTGGCACCGCTCCTGTCTGGCGCAAAGCTCGCGGGCGAAGCCGTCCGCCGCGTCCCCCGGATCGCCGCCGGCGGATGGGGAGCTGCCGGGGTGCTTCGCGTCGGCCGGGCGCTCGGGCTCGAGGCGTCGAACGGGATGGAGGTTCGGGGATTGGCCGCCGAGCTCGCCAGCGCCGAGATCGCCGCGGACTTGGTCGCCGGCACGCTCCAGCGGACGGCGAACCTTGGCGACCAGAGCAGTGCCTACGCCCGGCGGCTTCGGGCCGACCCGAGCGTACGGGGGCTCCGGGACTGGTCGGCCCGGGGCGCCCGGCTGCGGGGCTCGGTCCTCCGCGCGCCGGATTGGAACCGGTTCGCGGGGCAGCTCTTCCACCGCCTGATGTCCGAGGACGGGGGTCCCAAGCGGTCGGTGCGCGACGACCTTCGCTCGACCCGGCGGGCGTCCCGGCTGGGCTGGCCGAGCCTGGTACGGTCGGCGTGGAACTGGTGGGAGGGCTGGTGATCGAGTCGACCGGGGCCGACGAGGTCCGGGGGCCGGCGGCCGTCGAGATCAAGCGACGGCTGGCGACGTTGCGGTATTCGACCGATAGCGCCGAGCACGCCCACATCACGGTCAAGCCCGACATCTGCGCGCGCTGTCCGCACTCCTTCTGCACCTTCGTCTGCCCGGCGCAGTGCTACAGCCGGATCGAGGGGCGGCTCCTGTTCCGGTACGAGGATTGCGTCGAGTGCGGCGCCTGCGCGATCGCCTGCGACCAGGGCTCCGTCTCGTGGAGCTTCCCGAGAGGCCCGTACGGGGTCCGGTACGCGTACGGCTAGTCGACAGCCCTCGGATGGAGGCGCAGCTTCAAGCGGGGCCCCCGCGCACGAAGCCCTGGAGATTCACCTACGGCGCCCCCGGAACCGCTGTCCGCGATCCCGGCCCTCTGTCCCTCCCGGGTCCGTCCCGGCCAGGGCCAGCTGCTCGAGGCGGTAGCGGCCCTCGGCCGGACCGGCGGGCCGCTCCTCGTGGAGTCGCCGACCGGCACCGGCAAGACCGTCGGCGTGCTCGCCCCGCTGCTCGAGCACGCCGAGCGAGCGGAGCACCGCATCGTCTACCTTGTCCGCACGCACGCCCAGGAGCAGCAGGTGCTCCGGGAGTGCCGCGCCATCTCGCACCGCAGCGAGCACCCGTTCCTGGCCCTCGGGCTGGCCGGCCGCCAGAGCCGCTGCTTCCTGCTGGAGGGCGTCGAGGGCATCGGCTCGGCGACCGCCGAGGAGTACGGCCACCTCTGCGCCGACCGCAAGCGCGCGACCGAGCGCGGCCTCAGCAGCGAACAGCTGCTCCGGCCTCCCAGTGACCTACCGGCCGCCTCGGCGGTCGACCTCGCCGACCTGGATGGGTGCCCGTACTACGCCCGGGTCCTGCAGTCGGAGCTCGAGCCGATCGTCGAGCGGTTCGGCCAGAAGCTGCCCACCAACTCCGAGTTCGAGGCGCACTGCCGCGAGGAGAACCTCTGCCCGTACGAGCTGTCGAAACTGCTCGCCCGGAAGGCCCGCCTCGTCACCGCGCCGTACGCCTTCTTCTTCCACCCTTTCGTCCGCACGACCCTCCTCAGTTGGCTCGGCGTGGGGGTGGACCAGGTCGACCTGGTCGTCGACGAGGCCCACAA